>JAEWNM010000225.1 GCA_023392755.1 Bacillota bacterium | reverse complement strand
AAGAAGATGGCTAAGGCCCTCTTCTGTTGCTTCTTTTCTCTCCTCCCCCTCTTCTCCTCGCCCACTTATATGCAAAAACCTACGCTTGATAAGTGTAGGTTCTTTGATGGTCTGAGCCATGGACATGGCTGTCTCTCCATTGTTTCTATATGTTTGCCGTTTTTCTGTTAAGAACGGTGCAGTGTATCCCCGCCAGCACATCCAGCGCTTTTTCGTGCATACCATCGTCAAAGCTTGCGGTGCAGGCCGCGTCGATGATGATCTCCGCCTCAGGCCTGGCCGTTTTGGCTATAACGGCATTGGCGAGAACGCACATGTTGGTGACCAGCCCGCATAGCTCGATGGTATCATACGCGTGCTCGATCAGGTATCCCATTAAGCGGGCTGAGCCAAAGGTAGGCTTTTCAAACACGATATCCCCGGGTGCTTTCAATGCGGCCACCCTGCCGAAAATCTGCCATCCCTCCGTGCTCCTTGAACAATGGGGAACGGGCAGCCTGTTGCCCTCGACGGTTTCAAGATAATCTTCTCCGTGGGTATCCATTGTAAACACAATGTCATCTCCCGCATTGCGGTAGGTGGCAATTTTGCGCAAGATGGGTTCTTCCAGTGTTTCCGCCTTGGGGAAACCCAGGCTTCCCGTGACAAAATCATTTTGATAATCCACAACAATCAGTAGCTTTTTCATGGTCCATTCCTTTCGCGTTCCGGGCTCATCCCAGCATGCCGGACGTATCCTGCACCGATAAACATGAATTCTGCCCCATGCCTGCCGGCAGGCATGCGCATTTGGCATCTTCCTGCATGCCACTGCTTTTATTATATCCCGCATTGGTCAAATTGCAAGGCGCGGCATGCGCCGATTCGTTGGTTTTTTACATTGCATCCATACGTAATAAGTGCTATGCTATGCACTGTCGTGCATAAATTTCCGTATATTAGGAAGGAAGCCGTTGCGCATGAAACCCGCTTTTTTTTCTTGTCTGAAAGGCTATTCCAGGGAGAGATTTTTTAAGGATTTGACTGCCGGCATTATCGTAGGGATTATCGCGTTGCCTCTGTCCATCGCTATGGGAATCGCTTCCGGCGTATCACCGGAAAAAGGGCTGGTAACCGCGGTGGCAGGAGGATTCATCATTGCTCTGCTGGGCGGCTGCAAAGTTCAGATAGGCGGGCCAACCGGAACCTTTGTCGTGATCGTTGCAGGGACTGTTGCCCGGTATGGGATTGACGGCCTGATCATAGCCACCATGATGGCGGGCGTGGTGCTGATACTGGCCGGGCTTTTGAAGTTCGGGAAATTTCTGCAGTTCATTCCGTATCCAGTGGTGGCCGGGTTCACCAGCGGCATTGCCGTGGTGATCTTTTCCACCCAGGTGGGAGACTTTCTGGGCCTGAAAACGGGATCGGTGCCGGCGGGGTTTATGGATAGATGGGCAGCCTATGCCCACGCCATCGGCACCATATCCTGGCAAACGGCGCTACTGGGCGCTTTCGCTCTGTGTGTGATCATTTTGTGGCCCAGGGTGAACCGCCGCGTTCCGGCTACGTTGATAGCTTTGCTGGCTGCCACCTTTTTAGCCTTCTTATTCCCGCAGGCGGACACCATTGGCTCGCGGTTTTCCCAGATGTCTACCGCTTTCCCGGCACCCGCCCTTCCCGCCTGGTCGCTGCCAAAGGCGCTGGCACTTATGCCTACGGCCCTTACAATCGCCTTCCTGGTGGGAATAGAATCGCTGTTTTCCGCAGTGGTGGCCGATAGCATGACCGATACGCGCCATGATCCCAACATGGAATTGGTGGCCCAGGGCGCGGCCAACATCGGTTCCGCCCTCTTTGGCGGCATTCCTGTGACAGGCGCTCTGGCCCGGACCGCCGCAAATATCAAAAACGGCGGCAGCACGCCGGTATCCGGTATCGTCCATGCCGGTATGCTTCTGGCTATCATGCTGGTGGGAATGCCCTATGTGAAATTTGTACCTATGGCGGCGCTGGCGGCAGTATTGATGGTGGTCTCATATAACATGGGGGAGTGGACCTACTTTCGGGAGATGAAGCGCCTGCCAAAAAGTGACTGTGCCGTATTCCTCACCGCTTTTGTGCTGACGCTTGTGCTTGACCTGGTGATGGCCATTGGGGCCGCGCTTGTACTGGCGGCAGTCCTGGTACTTGTCCGGCTGAAGAACATGGTAGGCATGCAGGTTGAAACGGTGGAAGATGGCGTGATGCGCATGAGGGTGGATGGCCCGCTGTTTTTTGTGGCTGCTCAAAAGCTGCAAGAAATGCCCAAAGGCGAGCGCGAAGAGTTGAACACCCTGCTGCTGGATTTGGAGGGTGTGCCCTTTATGGATGCATCGGCCTTGAAGGCCCTGGCTGCCCTAAGGGAGAGCGTCAACAAGCAGGGCATTGCCCTGCGGCTTGTAAACTTGCAGACACAGCCCCGCAAATTGCTTGTCCTGAACGGATTTGAACTGGCATAGCACAATGCGCCCCTTTATCTGTGGGCGCTTTTTTGTGGGTCCTGACATGAAAAGAAAGATTCTTATATGACTTTTTCCGCGGATGACCTTGAAAATAAAGCGGAATTCCTGTACACTAACGTTTAGTTATATGCCATGAGAAGAAGGGTAAGCCTTGAAGCACGTATTTTTATATCTGCGCCCTTATGTGCCCAAAATGCTGGTAGGATTCCTTATTAAGTTCACCGGCACCATCATGGACCTGTGCCTGCCCTGGATACTGGCCTATGTAATTGACAACGTAATCCCTATGGGAACCATAGGCCCTGTGGTATGGTGGGGCGTGGTCATGCTCATATGCTCCATTGTGGCGGTGGGGACCAACATATGGGCCAACCGCATGGCTGCCGCCGTAGCCAGGGATACGACGCGCCGCATACGTTACGATCTGTTCCGCAAGATTGCCTACCTTACAAACCGGCAGGTGGATCAGTTTACAATTCCATCTCTCATATCCCGCATGACATCCGATACATACAACATTCATCAGATGGTGGGTATGATGCAGCGCATCGGCATCCGCGCGCCCATCCTTTTGATCGGCGGCATCCTTATCACGCTGACGCTGGATCCTGTATTGACATTGGTGCTTGTTTCCGTGCTGCCATTCATTGTGATCATTACCGTATACATATCCCGCAAGGGCGTGCCGCTTTTTCGCCTGTCCCAGGAGGCGCTGGACCATATGGTGCGCGTGGTGCGGGAGAACGCGGCAGGAATCCGGGTTATCAAGGCGCTGTCGAAAACAGAGGATGAGAAGCGCCACTTTGACGGCGTCAATAAGCAGGTGATTCAGGCGGAGCGGAAGGCCAGCATGACCATGGCAGGCATCAGCCCTGCCATGAACCTGCTGTTGAACGTTGGCCTGACACTGGTAATATTGGTAGGCGCGCTGCGGGTCAACGCGGGGGTTGGGGAGGTCGGGGAAATTGTGGCCTTCCTGTCCTACTTCACCATTATCCTCAACGCCATGATGATGGTAACGCGCATTTTTACCATGTATTCCAAGGCCAGCGCCTCCGCCAACCGCATCGCGGAGGTGATGGCCGCGCCGGATGAAATGACGGTTCAGCCGGAAACGCCTGTGGCCCCCGAGGACGATCATGTGGTATTCGACCATGTATCCTTCTCCTACAACAGGAAAGAGGATAACCTGACGGACATCACCTTTTCATTAAAGCGCGGCGAAACCCTTGGCATCATCGGCCCAACGGGCGCGGGAAAATCAACCATCGCCCAGCTGCTGCTGCGCTTTTACGATGTAGATCAGGGCGAAATCCGTATCGGCGGCCGGAACATACGTGAATTTGATCCGGGGCTTTTGCGCGAAAGGTTTGGCGTGGTCTTTCAAAACGACGTATTGTTTGAGGATACCATTGCGGAAAATATCCGCCTGGGCCGTGAAGTAAGCGGGGATGCGCTGGAAAAAGCCGCGCGGTATGCGCAGGCGGCGGATTTCATTGCTGACAGGGAAGGATACGGTTCAGAGCTTGCCATCAAAGGCGCAAACCTGTCCGGCGGGCAAAAGCAGCGGGTGCTTATCGCCCGCGCCCTGGCCGGCGACCCGGAGATATTGATACTGGACGATTCCTCCAGCGCCTTGGACTATAAAACCGACGCCTCCCTGCGCAGTGACATACGCACCCATTACAGCCATACCACCACGATCTTAATCGCCCAGCGCGTCTCAACGGTGATGCGCTGTGACCATATCCTGGTTCTGGACGACGGGAAAATGGTGGGTTATGGTACGCATGGGGAGCTGATGGAAGGCTGCGAGCTTTACCAGGAAATTGAGCGCATCCAGATGGGGGGTGGAGACCGTGGGTAAAAAAACGGTTTACCGCCGCCTGGGGCGCTATCTGTATCAGTACAAATGGCTGCTGCTGCTGGCTGTCGCGCTGTCCATAGGCGGCAACTATCTGGGCCTTTTGGGCCCCAGGCTGTCAGGCTTTGCCATAGACCTGATCAAGCCGGGCGAGGGGAAGGTTGACTTTGCTGGTGTTCTTTCCCTGGTATGGCAGATGATGGTGTTCTACATCCTTTCTTCTGTTTTGAGTTATGCTTTGTCGGTGCTGATGATCGCCATCAGCCGCAAGGTAATCTACCAAATGCGCAAGGACGTGTTTGACCGCCTATCCGATATGCCGGTGGGGTATTTTGACACCCATCAAAGCGGCGATATCATCAGCCGCATCTCATACGATATTGATACCATCAATACATCCTTATCCAATGATCTGGTACAGATATTTACCGGTATATTCACCGTGGCCGGTTCCCTGATCATGATGCTGACGCTCTCGCCTATCCTGGTGCTGGTTTTTGTGGTCACCATTCCGCTGTCCATACTTCTAACGCGCTTTATCGTCAGCCATACAAGGCCCCTGTTCCGTGCCAGATCGAAAAAACTGGGGGAATTGAACGGCCTGGTGGAGGAGATCATTTCCGGCCAGAAAACATTGAAAGCTTACCACCAGGAGGAAAACATAATCAAGCGCGTGGGCCTGAAGAATGATGAAACAGTGGAGGCGTATTACAAGGCCGACTATTACGGCAGCACCGGCGGGCCTTCGGTAAACTTCATCAACAACCTCTCCCTGTCGCTGATCAGCGTTTTCGGTGCCATTCTGTATATGAACGGCAGCATGACACTGGGTAACATATCCTCCTTTGTGCTGTATTCTCGCAAGTTCTCCGGGCCCATCAACGAAATGGCCAACATCATCGGTGAGTTCCAGTCGGCACTGGCGGCCGCAGAACGTGTTTTCCGCCTGCTGGAAGAGCCTTTGGAAGCGCCGGACAAGCCGGATGCCAGGGAGCTTGCGCACGTATCGGGGGATGTGAATGTAGAGGATGTGTCCTTTGGCTATGAGGAAGGCAAGCTCATTTTGCAGCACTGCAGCTTTCATGCCAAGCCCGGCAGCCTGATCGCCATCGTTGGCCCCACCGGCGCCGGGAAAACGACACTGATCAACTTGCTTATGCGTTTTTACGACGTTGGCGATGGGCGCATTGCGGTAGACGGCTGCGGCGTGGAGGATGCGACGCGCAAAAGCCTGCGGCGCAGCTATGCCATGGTATTGCAGGATACATGGCTGTTCCACGGCACGATATTTGATAATATCGCCTACGCCAAGAATAACGCCACAAGAGAAGAAGTGGAAGCGGCGGCCAAAGCGGCCCGCATCCATTCCTATATCAAGCGCCTGCCCCAGGGATACGATACGCTGATCACCGATGACGGGGCCAACATATCCAAGGGGCAGAAGCAGCTGCTGACCATTGCCAGGGCCATGCTGATGGAAGCGCCCATGCTGATCTTGGACGAGGCCACATCCAACGTGGATACGCGCACAGAGGTGAGGATTCAGCAGGCCATGCGGGCACTGATGCAGGATAAGACATGTTTTGTTATCGCCCACAGGTTGTCCACCATTCAAAACGCGGACCTCATACTGGTGGTGAAGGACGGCAACATTGTGGAAACGGGCAGCCATGAATCGCTGATGGCTATGCATGGTTTTTACCGCAAGCTGTATGATGCCCAGTTTGCCTGATGAGGGCGGGAAGAGGGATGCCTATGCTGAAAAAAGCCGGCCCTGAAATGGAGATACTGTATGAAGGCCGTACCCTTCGCTTTTTGAACCAGCGCAGCAAGGACTGGTCCTACCCTTACGACTATATCACATCCCCCGGCGAAACGCTTTCCAGCGCGGGCTGCGGCCTTTTTTCCCTGTGTCATGCCGTGGAATGGATGCACGGCATCCGCCTGAGCCCGGAAAGGCTTTCCGACTTTGCCCGCCAAAAGGGCGGCAGGGGGGACGACGGCACCGACCGCCCGGCGCTTTTGCATGCGCTGACCATTCATGGGGAAGCGGCAATAATGGGTTTTCGCTATGAGGAAGACGGGCTGCGCAACGATCTGGATGCGCTATGGGAGCATATTGCGCAAAAAAAGGGTGCTGCCCTGTGCAACCTGCGGGCAGGCCACATCGTAGCCTTGGTGGAAAGCCGGATAGCCGGCGGGGAAAAGCAATTCCTGGCCATCGACAGCTACAGTGAGAGCGATGCCGAAAAAGTGCGGGATCATGTGCGGGAGATCGTTGAGCAAAGCGAGATTGTCGCCGACGTTATCAATAAGGACGGCCTGGTCACCGGCCAGGGCATCCATTATGCCATGTTCTGGGTTGCGGCCGGCCTGCCTAAGGATTTTAACCTTTTGCATAAAGCGGCGCTTAAGAAGTAAGTGGGATTACGGCCCTTTCCGCATGGATAACGCCCCTCTCGCACGTATGCTGCA
>JAEWNM010000221.1 GCA_023392755.1 Bacillota bacterium | reverse complement strand
AGGTTGCGCTCCAGGCATGTGGCGTCCGCTACCACTACCGTCACATGGGGCCCGCCAAACAGTATAAAATCCCTGGCGGTCTCCTCCTCGGCAGAGTTGGCCAATAAGGAATAGGTGCCGGGAAGATCGACCAGTTCAAATTCGCGGCCTGCAAAGCGGTATCGCCCCCTGGCACTGCATACTGTTTTGCCGGGCCAGTTTCCCGTATGCTGCTTCAGGCCTGTAAGGCCATTGAACACCGTGCTTTTTCCCACATTGGGGTTTCCGGCCAGCGCGACGACGGCCTCCCGGAAATGCGGATTATGCTTGGTGTCAGGCTGCGCGCCATGCGTAAAGGCCATGGCTATCCTCCTTGCTGCCATAATTGCTTTATCATCTCATGTATTTCGTGTCAGGTCAGCATTCCCTGACCATGATGCCGGATGTGATATCGGAGCGGAGCGCGATTACCGCGCCCCGGATCATATAGGCTACGGGATTGCCGGACGGGCTTCTAAACAGGGAGGCGATTTCCGTCCCCTCAATCATGCCCAGATCCAGCATGCGCCGGCGGACCGGTCCCTGGGACATAAGGGAGAGAACCCTCGCCCTTTTGCCCATGTGAAGATGCTTAAGCGGAATAGGCTGGCTATCCAAAAAACTCCCTCCTTGATGCGGTATTGCGGGCGGGAAGCCAATGTTTCCCTACGCCAACTATATGGCGCGCGGGCAAATGTGTGCGGATAAGGGCTGCCTAAAGCTTGCATGGCGTGAATAGAATTACTATTCCTGATGTGGGGGTGCGGCGGATGGGCGGGGCAGACGGCACGGAATTTCATACTGTCAGGGGATATGAGCTTATGCGCCAGCAAAACGACCGCCTGACGCCGGCCATGGAGGATTATCTGGAAATGGTGTACAGGCTTTGCCTGACCGGACGCTATACCCGCATCGGCAAGCTTTCCGAGGCGCTGCATGTGCATCCGTCCTCCGCTTCTAAGATGGTTATGAAGCTTTGTGAAAAAGGGTTTGTGGAATACGATAAATATGAAATCATACTCCCTACGGAAAAAGGAAAAGATGCCGGCGCATACTTAATGCGCAGGCATCAAACCATTGAACGTTTTTTGGCTTTGCTGGGGTCCGGGGAACCGCTGGTGGAAACCGAGCTGATCGAGCATGTGGTAAGCGCCGGGACGGTATGCCTGATAAATACCCTCCTGGCTTTTTTCGAAGGGAATCCGCAGGCCCGAAGGGAGCTGGAGCGATTTTTGGATGCGCAGAAGGAAAAGCGCTGAAACGTGGGCAAATCAGCCGCCCAGGGAAATATCCTTTATCTCCTCCTACTTGGGCCGCCTTTTCAGCATCACCTTTTCCACCCAGCCCTTTTTGTATTTGAGGGACACATACCCTATAAAGGAAGTGAACAGGGCGCCCAGCGCGTCGGTCATAAGGTCCTGCATGGTATCCTTCAGGGCATTGCGGCCCAAAAGCTCCGCGCCGCTTTCCTGCAGGAATTTCTGCATGTTAAGGCCCAGCATGCCATCCACGCAATACTCATAAAACTCCCAGAATACACCTAGGGCAATGGAAAAGCAAAAGGCGAAAACGGCGGTGAACATGGGGCTCAAGTCCAGGTGCACCCTTTCGGAATTGTTCAAAAGCCGCACAAAGGAAAAAGCCAGCGCGCCCAGCATGCCCCCCGAAAAGCCGTGCAGAATCATATCCCAATGGGGGATGCGGTAATAAAAGCTTTGCACCTCGCCCAGGTATATGGCGGCGTACAGAAACATGAGATAGAGAATCATCATGTTGGAGGGGATTTCGACCCGCCATTTTCGGGCGAGCCACCCCGGCAGCAGCATGGCCAGTATGCCCAAAGAGCATTGCACCACCATCAGCGCATAGTCACTTTTCAGCTTTTCATACTCCGGGCCGCTCGGTGCCGCGGGCGCGTTAATCCACTGCGCAATGATATATACGATGGACAGGAGCAGGGACAGGAAAACAAAACCGGATACGATTCGGCTCCACCTGGAGCGCTTTTTCATTGGCATGGCATGGTCTCCCGGCTTTGGCGGGAGATAGCCTCCTTCCTGATTGGGTCAAGCCGTTTTGACAAGGGTGAGCAGCACATCCACCATGGTATCCATGGCCTGTACGGGGATCAGCTCCCGCCGGCCGTGAAAGTTGTACCCGCCGGTGGACAGGTTGGGGCAGGGCAGGCCCATGAAGGAAAGCCGCGCTCCGTCCGTGCCGCCGCGGATGGGCTGTATGAGGGGCTCCACACCGCAGGCCAGCATGGCCGCTTTGGCCTTTTCCACAATGTACATGTGGTCTTTCAGCTGTTCCCGCATGTTGAAATAGCTGTCCCTAAGGTTCAGCTCCACCGTGCCGGCGCCATACTTTTCATTTAGGTAAGCCGCGATCTTCTCAAACCGTGCCTTTTTCAAAAGAAACTTGTCCATGTCGTGATCGCGGATGATGTAATGCAGTGTGGTGAGCTCTTCCTCACCGTGGATGGCGTTCAAATGCGCAAAGCCCTCATACCCCTCCGTTAAAGCGGGTATCTCCTGGGGCGGCAGCATAGCGTTGAATTCCATGGCCATGAGGCATGCGTTGCGCATTTTGTTTTTGGCACTTCCGGGATGTATGTTCACGCCGTGAACAAAAACCTTGGCGGAAGCGGCGTTAAAGTTTTCATATTCAATTTCTCCCAGCGCTCCGCCGTCCACCGTATAGGCGTAAGCGGCGCCAAAGCCTGGCACATCGAATAAATCGGCGCCCCTGCCAATCTCCTCATCCGGCGTAAAGGCGATGCATACCTTGCCGTGATTGGGAGAATCGGGAGACAGCAGCCTCTCGCACATGGTCAGTATCTCGGCCACGCCCGCCTTGTCATCGGCCCCCAGCAGTGTGTTCCCGTCGGTTACGATCAGGTCCAGGCCGTATAACTCCTTCAAAAAGCCGAACTCCGCTTCGGATAGCACAAGGCCGTTTTCCAAACGGATATCCCCGCCCTCATACCGTATGGTCCGGGGCTTTACCGGCCCGCCGGGCACGGAGCTGGAGGTATCCATATGGGCGATAAAGCCGATGGCGGGCTGCTTTGTATCGCCCTTGGCAGGGATGCTGCCGTACACATAGCCGTGCTCGTCCATGCGGCTGTCGCGGATGCCCATGGCCCGCATCTCCTCCGTCAGCATTTGCCCCAGCACCTTTTGATTGGGGGTGGAGGGACACCCGGCGACGTTCTCGTCGCTGTTGGTGTCAATGGCAACATACTTCAAAAACCGTTCATAAGCCCTCATACATAACACTCCTTTTTGTCAAGTAGGGGAACGATATCCAAAAGGGTGGGAACGCAATAGTCCACATAGGGGGAAAGCTCCTTGGCAAAGGGAACCAGGTCCGGCACCATAACGCAGATCATGCCCGCCGCACGGACGGATTTGACACCGTTGATGGAATCCTCCACCCCCATGCATTTTTCCGGCGGAACGCCAAGCCTTTTGGCCGCCGCAAGGTAAATATCCGGGGCCGGCTTGCTTTGCGCTATGGCATCGCCGCATACCACGGTATCGAATTCATCCGCAAGGCAGGCCAGCTTCATGTAATTTTCCACAATGGACCGGTTGTTGGAGGTGGCTACGGCAGTCTTTGCCCCCCTGGCTTTAAGCGCATTCAAAAGCTCGCGTATCCCCGGTTTTTGGGGGATGCCGTGCAGCGCCATGTCCTCATACATCAATTCTGTCCAGCGGCCGACCATCTGTTCATAGGGGAAGTCACGCCCCAGCGCCTCAAGCAGTATTTCCCGGGCGGAGGCCATGCTCACGCCCATGGTGCGCATCAGCAGCTCTTCCGTTACCGGCCGGCCCATTTCGCGAAAAGCCTGCAATTGCAGCTTCAGGCCTAGCCGCTCGGTATCAAACAGTACACCGTCCATATCGAATATAACGGCCTCTATCATGCATTTGTTGTCCTTTCCATTGCTTTTAGCGCGCAGGCGATTCCATCCACCGCGGCGCTCATGATCCCCCCCGCATACCCGGCCCCCTCCCCTGCGGGGAAAATGCCGCGCACCTGTGATTGACAGCCCACATCCCGCAGCATGCGCACCGGGGAGGAGGAGCGTGTTTCCACACCGGTCAAAAGCGCGTCCGGGTGGGCAAAGCCGCTTAGCTGCCTGTCCATCTGCATAAGGCCAATGCGCATATCCTCCGCAACGTATGGGGGCAGGCAGGCGTTAAGGTCGC
Organism: Bacillota bacterium; assembly: GCA_023392755.1. Taxonomy (GTDB): domain Bacteria; phylum Bacillota; class Clostridia; order Christensenellales; family Aristaeellaceae; genus JAEWAH01. The sequence goes on along the minus strand of JAEWNM010000221.1, from coordinate 1,614 downwards.
AGGGCGTCACGCCGGGCCGGTAGCTGGGGGATACGGCACCCGTGTGGGTGGAGGCACGGCCCAGCAAAAAATCCTCCACCCGCTGTACCGGTGCAAAAAATTGCCCGCCTCCTGCCCGGAAGGCAGCCTGCTCCAGCCCGCGCTGGTATTCGAAGCCGGCCAGGGGATGATCGTCGCCAAAATCCAGAGGGCTGACGCCCACCAACAGCGCCGCGTTTGCGTTTTCCCCATCGCGGGCGTGGCAGCTCATGCCGTTTACACACACGCCGCCCTGCTGGCTTGCGGCCGCGATCACCACGCCGCCGGGGCACATGCAAAAGGTGTAGGCGCCCCGGCCGTCCGGTGTCTTTACGCTGAGCTTGTAATCCGCCGCGCCCAATTGGGGATGATGGGCAAACTTGCCGTATTGCGACCGGTTGACAAGGCTCTGCGGGTGCTCGATGCGCGCGCCGACAGAAAAAGACTTCTGCGCCATGGGTACGCCTGATTGAAAGGCCATGCGGCAGGTATCCCTGGCGCTGTGGCCAATGGCCAGAATCATCGTGTCCGTGTCGATCTGCGTCTCCTGCCCGGCATGCGTTACGCCAATGCCCTGAAGCGCCTCTTTTTCAATGTGAAGGCGCACCAGCTTTGTTTCAAACAAAACCTCGCCGCCAAGGGAGATAATTTCCTCCCGCAGTTTAAGTACCACGCCGCGCAATAGATCGGTGCCGATATGGGCCTTTTGCTGGTAGAGTATTTCCTCGGGTGCGCCGCAGCGCACAAGCGTTTGCAATACATCCCTGCAAAGGGGGTTTTTGATGCCCGTGGTGAGCTTGCCGTCGGAAAAGGCGCCGGCCCCGCCCTCACCGAAAAGCACATTGCTTTCCTCGTTCAGTATGCCTTCGTTCAGCAGTATATCGATGTCTTTGGACCTTTCCCCCACAGGCTTGCCGCGTTCGATGAGGATGGGCCTGGCTCCGGCCGCGGCCAGCGTCAGCGCCGCGAACAGCCCTGCCGGGCCTGCCCCCGCCACCACCGGCCGGCGGGCAAAGCGGGCTGCCGGCAGAGGGCTTGCTTTGGGTGCCTCGTCCACCTTTACCGCCGTTCCATAGCGCAGGCGTCGGAATACCGCATCTTCCTGCCTTATCGCAGCATCCACGCTGTATACAAAATGCACATCGCCTTTATCCCTGGCGTCCACGCTCTTTTTGGCGATGCGAAGCGAAAGGATATCCTCACCCAGGACGCCAAGCTTCTTCTGTACGGCATGGCGCAGCTCCCTTTCCCCGGCGTCAAGGGGCAGCGGCAGGTTGATAAGGCGCAGCATGGATTTCCTCCTTTTGGTTCCGGACTATTGTATCATGAAGCGAAAAGAAAGAAAACCTTCCGTTTTTTGTGAACCGACGGTATAATAGCCGTGAGGTGGGTCAGTTGAAGCAAAAAACGGTGCTGGTGATCGGCGGCGGCGCGGCAGGGCTGACAGCCGCCGTCTGCGCGGCCCGGCAGGGCGCCAAGGTTACCGTGCTGGAAAAAATGGACCGGGTTGGCAAAAAGCTGCTGGCTACAGGCAACGGGCGCTGCAATGTGATGAATATGGGCCCATTTCGCTATCACGGGGATGAGGCCTTTGCC
>JAEWNM010000063.1 GCA_023392755.1 Bacillota bacterium | reverse complement strand
TTGAAGACGGGAAACCAAAACCGCGTGAAGGATATACCGGCCGTGGGCGCGGGCCAGGCCGGCGGCAGAAGCAGCGTATCCTCCCTGTTCATAGGCTCCATGCAATGCAAGCTGTCAAAGGCGGCCTTCACCATGGCGGATAACGTGGTGCTGCTCATGCGCGGTGAAAACGAGCATGCGGGCAGCATTCTCGCGTATGTTGACCGGGTGGAGGGTAAGCCGGGAACACATTACCTGTGGAAGATATCGCTTAACAATACGGCCGCGGGGGATGAGCCGTTTTACGAAAGCGTTTCGGACATGATGGCCGGCGGCGGGGACGAGTCTTCCAGAAGGCTGATTAAAAAGTTTGAAAACGCAATCCGTGTAATGGGCAACAGCCGGGCCTGACAACCCCCGGCAGTAAGGGCACCGCCCTTTGCCAAAAAATCACATGTATAATTGGTGTATCCTTCAGTTCAGCTTTTTGTGATCCTTGTGTTATAATAAACGCCGGTGCAATGATTTTGCGAGCATTCATTGCAGCCGGCTTTTGCGCATCCCCCGGACGGTTGCGGCATATCGATATGCCTTTTATTTTTATGGCATGGCAAGAAAGCGAGCATCATTTATGGTTTCACGGAAACAGGACATGGATATGTGCAGCGGGCCGCTGCTGCGCAAGATACTGGTCTTCGCTCTGCCCATCATGGCGATGAACGTGCTGCAATTGCTCTTCAACGCCGCCGACATGATCGTTGTCGGGCGCTTTTCGGGCAGCGGCCCGCTGGCGGCTGTGGGCGCGACGGGCTCCCTTATCAGCCTGATCGTCAACCTGTTTATGGGCTTGTCGGTGGGCACCAGCGTTGTCGTGGCGCAGGATTACGGCGCCAGGAAGCCATCTGACGTAAGCCGGTCCGTTCACACCTCCATCGCCATCAGCATCATCAGCGGCCTTATTGTGATGGCGGCGGGGATTGTTCTTTGCAAGCCGCTGCTTATCATGATGGGCACGCCGGCGGATATCGTCGGCCTGTCGGAGCTGTACCTTAAAATTTATTTCCTGGGCGTGCCCGCCGCCATGGTGTACAATTTCGGCGCGGCCATACTGCGCGCCGTGGGCGACAGCCGCCATCCCATGTACTACCTTGTGATAACCGGCGTTTTGAACGTGGTTTTAAACCTGTTCTTTGTTATCGCTCTGCACATGAGCGTGGACGGCGTGGCATGGGCAACGGTCATTTCGCAGTATGTTTCGGCGCTATTGATTTTGCTCTGCCTGATAAAGTGGGAAGGGCCCATACGGTTTATGCCCCGGCAAATGCGCATCGACCGGCAAAAATGCATGGCGATTGTGAAAATCGGCCTGCCCGCCGGCCTGCAAAGCCTGCTGTTCTCCATTGCCAATGTGCTGATCCAGTCCGCCGTCAACTCATTCGGCTCCACCATGGTGGCGGCCAGCTCTGCCGCGGGCAATGTGGAAGGCTTTGTGGGCACGGCGACAAACTCCTACTACAACGCGGCCATATCCTTCACCGGGCAGAATATGGGCGCGAAGAAGTACGACAGGATAGACACCATCGCCAAGGTCTGCACGGTACTTATCTTTGCCACCTGGATACTGCTGGGCGGCCTGACCATGCTCTTTGGCAGGCCGCTGCTTGGCCTGTACACATCCGACCCGGCGGTCATCGACCTTGGCATGCAGCGTCTTAACGTGATGATGATCGCCTACTTCACCTGCGGCGTTATGAATACCTTCCCCGGCCTGACCCGCGGGATGGGCTATTCCGTACTGCCTATGCTCAGCACGCTGATAGGCGCCTGCCTGATGCGCATCGTTTGGCTTGCCACATTCTTTGCCTGGTACCCCACGATAGCGATGCTCTATGCCTGCTATCCTGTCACCTGGGCGCTGGCGGGGCTTGGCCAGGTGGCCAGCTTCTTGTACGCCAGGAGCAGGGTTCGCAGGCTTGCAAAGGCTACCGCCGCCGCACAGAACTGAGCGGCACGCTTTTACGGCTCCTCTTCCCCGGCCATGGCCTTATACGCCGCCTTCTTCGCCTCCACATTCCCGATCGCCTTTACATACACTTCCTTGGCCACCACCGCCACCAAAAAGGAATGGGCTATGCATTTGGGAATGTAGGCAAGGGTGTAGCTGCCAAACCCGAAAAAAAGCCCCTGGGCCAGCACCTGGGCAATGACGGCCGCGGCGTATGCGATGTATTCCGTTCTGATCTTCCGAATCCGCCGGTCGATGGGCAGCTTCAAAAACTGCACCAAAATAACCACGAACGCCGCCTGCCCGGCGAAGGAGCCAAACTCCTCCGGCGTCAGGTAATCCGCATTGCCCGTTGCGTCGTAGCCCGCGTCCGCCAGCGCGAAAAGCGGGAAGCACGCGCACAGCAAAAGCATGCAAAGCAGCAGGGATGCCCAATGAATCCGCTTCACCAATTACCACTCCCGTTCGTTTTTATATGCGCCGGGTGCAATCAAACGCCCTTCCCCGCCCCCTCCCGGCGCGGATAATGGCGGCAGGCTTTATTACAAGGATATTCCGCCCGGCAAAATGCAGAACAAAAAAGGGCTGCCCCTTCGCGGTTCTTTCGCGAAGGGACAGCCTCAGACCATCAAAAAACCCAGGGAGGTATCGGAGGGCCGAAGCCCTCTGATTCTAGATCGCAAACCAGCGACATGTGCGGTGGTTTGCGGAGGAATTTCGAAGAAATTCTCTCCTTGCCCGAGCGAACGGCCGCAAAATGGCACCGCCATTTTGCAGTGCAGCGAGGGAAAAGCTCAACA
>JAEWNM010000020.1 GCA_023392755.1 Bacillota bacterium | reverse complement strand
GTGCCTGCCGGCTTTTGGTGGTCACAGGCTGCCTGGCCCAAAGATATTCCCAAACGTTGCTGGAAGATATGCCGGAAATCGACCTGATTCTGGGCGTCAACCAGTACGGGCGGCTTGTATCCGCCATTGAGGGGGCCTTTTCCGGCAACCGCGGCGCTTATTGCGCCCCTTCCGATTCTTTTTTGGAGACCGGAAGAGTATTGACCACGCCTTCGTATTCCGCTTACATCCGTATTGGCGACGGCTGCGACAACCGCTGCGCCTTTTGCGCCATTCCCCTTATCCGGGGCCGTTACCGCTCAAGGCCCATGGAAAGCGTGCTGGCCGAAATGGAAAGCCTTGCGCGGCAGGGCGTTAAGGAGCATGTGCTGGTAGCCCAGGATACAACCCGCTACGGCACCGACCTTAAAAAAACATCCCTGCTGCCCCAGCTTATGGAAAAGGCCGCGCAAATCGAAGGCGTAGACTGGCTGCGGGTCTTGTACTGCTACCCCGACGAAGCGGATATCCCGCTGCTGGATACCATGGCGCGCACGCCCAACATTTGCAAGTACCTGGATTTACCCATCCAGCATATCGACGGGCAGATACTGCGCCGCATGCGCAGGCGCGGCGATCCGGAGCACATCCGCGCCCTGCTCAAGGCGGCAAGGGAGCGGGGCTTTGCGCTTCGCACCTCCATCATCGTGGGCTTCCCCGGTGAGACGGAGGATGATTTTGCCCGGCTGAATGATTTTCTTTGCGAGCAGCAGTTTGACCGTTTGGGAGCGTTTGCCTTCTCCCCCGAGGAGGGAACCTTGGCGGCGGATATGGAAGGCCAGGTTCCGCCGGAGGTGCGCGAAGACCGGTTGGACAGGCTTATGAAACTGCAATCCTCCATTTCCCACAGCCGCAATCAGCTTCGGGTAGGCACCGCCGCCAAGGTGCTCGTCACCGGCAGCCGGGGCAATGGGCTGTATGCGGGCCGCTCGGAATGGGAAGCCCCGGAAATCGACGGCGAGATTGTGTTCACTTCCCCGTCCCCCGTGGCTGTCGGGGAATTTTGCGAAGTCCGCATCACAAAGGCCAAAACCTATGATCTGATGGGAGAAAAAGCATGAATCTGCCCAACCGGCTTTCGCTTCTGCGCGTTGTATTGATTCCCGTGTGCCTGGGGCTTTTGTATGCCGGCACGCCCTTATGCAATTGGCTGGCGCTTGCCGTGTTCCTCATCGCATCCTTCACCGATTTTCTGGACGGGCACATTGCCCGGTCGAGAAACCTGGTAACGGATTTTGGCAAGTTTGTCGACCCCGTGGCGGATAAGCTGCTGGTTTTAAGCGTGCTGATATTGCTTGCCGCCCAGGGAAAGGTACACGCCTGGATGGTAATTATCGTGCTGGCCCGTGAACTGTCGGTGGACGGGCTGCGCATGGTGGCCGCTTTAACGGGCCGCGTTATCGCCGCCGGCAAGCTGGGCAAGATCAAGACCGTGTCCCAGATGGCAGCCATCTCCCTGGCCATCGTGAACAATTGGCCCTTCGGCGCTTTCCCGGCCAAGGAGATGCTGGCCTACGCCATGGTGGCGCTCACCCTATGGTCCGGTGCCGATTATTTTATCAAAAACAGGTCCGTGTTCTATTTGCGGGAGGAACAAAAATGATAGCTGAAATCCTGTGCGTGGGCACGGAGCTTTTAATGGGGCAAATCGTAAACACAAACGCCCAGTTTTTAAGCCGCAGGCTAAGCGAGCTGGGCGTGAACTGCTACCACCAGACAACGGTGGGCGACAACGACCTGCGGCTGCAAAACGCCTACCGCACCGCGCTTTCCCGGGCGGATGTGGTCATCACCTCCGGCGGGCTGGGCCCCACGGTGGACGACATCACCAAGCGTTCCGCCGCCCAGGTGCTGAACAAGCCCCTGGTACTCCGGCCCGAAGCGGAAGAGATGGTGCGGGCGCGGTTTGCAATGCTGTGCCGGCCCATGGCGGGCAACAATCTATCCCAGGCCATGTTCACCCCGGATACGGCCGTGCTTTTCAATCCCAACGGCACCGCGCCGGGGGCCATGGTGCCCGCGGGCGACGGCAAGGTGATCTTCCACCTGCCCGGCCCGCCCATCGAGCTGGAGCCCATGTTCGACCTGCACGTGGCCCCCTGGCTTCAAAGCCATGGCCATTTGACGTTTGAAAGCCGGTACATCCGCATCTTCGGCATGGGCGAGAGCGATGTGGACGCAAGGCTTGCCGATCTGGAGCAGATGGGTAACCCCACCCTGTCCCCCTACTGTTCCCTGGGGGAGGTGCAGCTTCGGGCTACCGCCGCCGCCGCCACGCGGGAGGAGGCGCTGGCTCTGCTGCTGCCAAGGGTGGAGGAAGTAAAAGCCCGCCTGGGGGATGTGGTGTACGCCATAGACCCCGATAACAAGGGCTCTCTTGCCGCCGCGGCCATGGCTGCGCTGCGTGAAAAAAGGCTCACCGTTGCCGTGGCGGAAAGCCTGACCGGCGGCACGATCTGCCAGGCGCTCACAGATATCCCCGGCGCTTCCCAGGTGCTTTTGGGCGGGTTTGTAACCTATGCCGAGCAGATGAAGGCGGGCGTATTGCACGTGCCGGAGGAGATACTGAAAACCCAGGGCGCTGTCAGCGAATCATGCGCAAAGATCATGGCGCAAAACGCCCTTGCCATCACCGGCAGCGACCTTGCCGTATCGGCCACCGGCTTTGCGGGGCCGGAGGGAGGCACGGCTGACGCGCCCGTCGGCACCGTATTCATAGGCCTTGCCACAAGGGAAGGCGTTAGCGCAACAAAGCTCACCTTAATGGGCGGGCGTCACCGCATTCGCACGCTGTCAACACTGCATGCACTCAATGCCCTGCGCCTTGCCGCGGGGGCCGCACCACATTTCAAGCATTCATAAGAAAGGCAGGAGCACGCCATGGCAAAGAAAGAAGCGACGGAAAAGAAAGAAAAAACACTCGACAATGTTCAGCAGGAGGAGAAGCTTCGCGCCCTGGAATCGGCCTTAAGCGCACTGGATAAGCAGTTCGGCAAGGGCGCGGTGATGAAGCTGGGCGACTCCGCCCGCAGCGGCGGCATTTCCGTGATTTCCACGGGCTGCCTCGACCTGGACATGGCGCTGGGCGTCGGCGGGCTTCCCCGGGGCCGCGTGGTGGAAATTTTCGGTCCTGAATCCTCCGGCAAGACCACCGTGGCCTTGCATGTGGTGGCGGAAGCGCAGCGCCAGGGCGGTATTGCCGCCTTTGTGGACGCGGAGCATGCTTTGGACCCCTCCTATGCCAAAAAGCTGGGTGTTAACATCGATGAGCTGTACATTTCCCAGCCGGATACCGGCGAGCAGGCACTGGAAATTGCCGAGGCGCTTGTGCGCTCCGGGGCCATTGACGTGGTGGTTATCGACTCCGTGGCGGCGCTGGTGCCCAAGGCCGAAATCGACGGCGAGATGGGCGACAGCTTCGTAGGCTTGCAGGCCAGGCTCATGAGCCAGGCGCTGCGCAAGCTGGCGGGCGTAATTTCCAAAACCAACGCCATCACCATCTTCATCAACCAGCTGCGGGAAAAGGTGGGCGTGATGTACGGCAATCCGGAGACGACGCCGGGCGGTCGGGCGCTGAAGTTTTATGCCAGCGTGCGGCTGGATGTGCGCAAGGGCGAGCAGCTGAAAGTAGGCGCCGAGGTCATCGGCAACCGCACCAAGGTGAAGGTGGTCAAGAACAAGGTGGCGCCGCCCTTCCGCATCTGCGAATTCGATATCATCTACGGCCAGGGCATCAGCAGGGAAGGGTCGCTGCTGGATATGGCCGTCACCCGGGACATCATACACAAGAGCGGTGCCTGGTTCAGCTACAACGACCAGCGAATCGGCCAGGGCAGGGAAAGCGCCAAGCAGTACCTGAAGGATAATCCTGAGGTCGCCAGGGAGGTGGAGGCGCTCATCCGCCGTGAAATGCTGAGCGCTTCCGCTGCTGCCACGGCGGCAGCGCCGGATGACGATGACCCCGCACTGTTGGACGAGGAATGATTCATTGATCCGTCAAAAAGGGCGGCAGTCAAAATCGGCTGCCGCCTTTTACTATAAACGTACACGTGAGTGCGGGATTCCGTGCCTAAAAGCGTACGGCCCCAAAATGGTAAAGTACGAGTCCATTGTTCTTATGACTGCCCGTCAATACGTGACGTCCGCCATTTTGATATAGGCGACAGCGTCCTTATACCGGATCACGTACCAGTCGCCTTCAGAGCCCAGAATCTCCACGGCCGCTCCCGTGTTCAACGTCTGTACGGATGCCCAGCCAGAGCCTGGCCCGGTTCGCGTAGTCGTCCTTTTGAGCACCGCGCCCGCCGTGGACGGGGCTGCAGTCCAGTTGGACAGATCTTCATCCAGCCACACCTCAGCCGATTTGGGGATGGCGGCCGCGGCCTCCCGCAGGCTCACCACCCAGTACCTGCCAAGCTGCGCGATCACGGTAAGCCGCGTATATTTTGCAAGGGACCCCACCCGTT
>JAEWNM010000360.1 GCA_023392755.1 Bacillota bacterium | reverse complement strand
ACCACCGTGTGCGCCATGCCCAATGTAAACCCGGCGCCCGATTGCCTGCAGGCGCTTGCCATGCAGTTGGAGATCATCCGCCGTGACGCGCTGGTGGAGGTGATCCCCTACGGAACCATCACCAGGGGCGAAAAGGGGCAAACGCTCTCGGATGTAGAACAGCTCGCCCCCCTGTGCGCCGGGTTTTCCGACGATGGCAAGGGTGTGCAGTCCGGGGAGATGATGCGCGCCGCCATGGTGCGCATCGCCGCCCAAAATGGCCTGCTGTCCGCCCATTGCGAGGACGAAAGCCTGATCCCCCAAGGCGGTTGCGTGCACGACGGCGTTTGCGCGAAGCGGTTTTCACTGCCGGCAATCCCCTCCGAATCGGAATGGAGGCCCATCCAAAGGGACATGGCGCTGGTGGAGGAAACGGGGGTCCGCTACCATGTATGCCACATTTCCGCCAAGGAAAGCGTTGAAATCCTGCGCCGGGCGAAAAAGAGGGGCCTGCCCGTAACCTGCGAGTGCACGCCCCATCAGCTGATGCTGTGCGATGCGGATATTGCGGAGGATGACGGGCGCTTCAAGATGAATCCGCCCTTAAGGAGCCGGGAGGACCGGGAGGCCATTGTACGGGGGTTGCTGGATGGAACCATCGACTGCATCGCCACCGATCACGCGCCCCACGCCCCGCAGGAAAAAAGCCTGGGCCTTAACCGCAGCAGCTTTGGGGTATCGGGGCTGGAAACTGCCTTTGCGGTGTGCTGCACGGCGCTGGTGAAAACAGGCCTGATGACCATGGACAAGCTGCTTGACAAGCTGACGGCGGCACCGGCACGCAACCTGAAAAGGGAGCAGGCGCTGAAGGTGGGCGCCAGGGCGGATATCACGGTGCTCAATGTGAATGAGGTCTGGCGGGTTAAGCCGGAGAAGTTTTTTTCCATGGGCAGGGCGACGCCCTTTGCGGGGATGGAGCTGACGGGAAGGGTTGTGGCTACATTCTTTCGCGGGCGGCAGGTTTATTAGGGGCAATGTCCGTTTCGTCCGTGGCAAAATACCCAAGGGCAGAGCCCTTTGGCAAGGAGGGGACGCATGAACAGTCCGGACAGGAAGCTGATCTTTGAAAACGGCCGGGAGTTTTGGGGCACCGGCTTTGGTGCCGCCTGCGATACAGTATGCGAGGTGGTGTTCAACACCAGCATGGTGGGGTATCAGGAGATATTGTCCGACCCGTCGTACTGCGGCCAGATGGTATGCATGACCTATCCCCTGATCGGCAACTACGGCCTGAACGACGAGGATTACGAAACCCGCACACCCAAGCTGGGCGGGTTCATCGTCAGGGAATACAACAACGACCCCTCCAACTTCCGCACACCAAAACGCTGGGAGAAGTAATGGCGGAAAATGGCATCCCCGGCATTGAGGGTGTGGATACAAGGCAGATCACCCGCATGATACGGGACGAGGGCAGCATGCGCGCATTGCTTACGGATGCGCTCTGCAGCCGGGAGGACGGGCTTGCGCGGCTTCACCTGACCCCGGAAATCCATGACCAGGTTCCAAGGGTCAGCTGCAAAAAGCTGTGGTATTCCCGCACGCCCAACTTTCGCTTCAGCGTGGTGGCGGTGGACTGCGGCATCAAGCACAACATTATCAGAAGGCTGAACCAAAAAGGCTGCAACGTGACGGTGGTGCCCCATGATATTACGGCGGAAGCGCTGATGGCCCTGCGGCCGGACGGGCTGTTTTTATCCAACGGCCCGGGCGACCCCCAGGATGTGCAGCCGGTGGTGCGTTTGGTGCAATCGCTGCAGGGCAGGCTGCCCATTTTCGGCATATGCCTGGGCCATCAAATGATCGCGCTGGCCAACGGAGCCGCGACATACAAGATGAAATTCGGGCACCGGGGCGGCAACCATCCGGTGAAAAACATCGATACCGGCAGGGTGGAGCTGACATCGCAAAACCATTCCTTCGCGGTGGACGCGGATTCGCTTTCCGGCACGGCCTTGCGCCTGAGCCACATGAATCTGCTGGACAATACCGCCGAGGGGCTGCGCAACGACGAACAACGCATATTCAGCGTGCAGTACCACCCCGAAAGCGCGCCCGGCCCCCAGGACAGCGACTACCTGTTTGATATTTTCCTTACGTATATGCAGGAGCACAAAGCGCAAAAGGAGGGCCAAAATGCCTAAGCGCGCAGACATCAAAAAGATACTGGTCATCGGCTCCGGGCCCATTGTGATCGGCCAGGCGGCGGAGTTTGACTATTCCGGCACCCAGGCGTGCCTGGCGCTGAAGGAGCAGGGGTACACCGTGATCCTGGTGAATTCGAACCCCGCCACCATCATGACCGACACCCACATCGCCAGCAAGGTATACATGGAGCCGCTCACACTGGAATATGTGGCCAAAATCATACGCAAGGAGCGGCCCGACGCGCTTTTGCCCACCCTGGGCGGCCAGACGGGGCTGAACCTGGCTATGCAGCTGCATCAGAAGGGCGTTTTGCGGGAATGCCGGTGCGAGATACTGGGGACGGGGTTTGATTCCATCAATAAGGCGGAGGACCGGGAAAAGTTCAAGCAGCTGTGCGAGAGTATAGGCGAGCCGGTGATCGCGTCGGATATCGCAGAAACGATCGAGCAGGCGTCGGAGGTGGCCAAAAGGATAGGCTATCCCGTAGTTTTGCGGCCGGCCTTTACCCTGGGTGGCACCGGCGGCGGCTTTGCCGACGATGAAACGGAGCTTATGGAGGTGGCGGAGAACGCGCTGCGCTTATCCCCCGTTCATCAAGTGCTGGTGGAAAAATCCATCAGAGGTTACAAGGAAATCGAATACGAGGTCATGCGGGACAGGAACGACACGGCCTTAACCATCTGCAACATGGAAAACATCGACCCCGTGGGCGTGCATACAGGCGACTCCATTGTGGTCTGCCCTTCCCAGACGCTGACCAACAAGGAATACCATATGCTAAGGGACGCGGCGCTCAGGCTCATACGGGCATTGCATATTGAGGGCGGCTGCAACGTGCAGTTCGCGCTGGACCCCTACTCCATGGCCTATTACGTCATCGAGGTGAACCCCAGGGTCTCCCGCTCCTCCGCCCTGGCCTCCAAGGCCAGCGGATACCCCATCGCCAGGGTAAGCGCCCTGATCGCCGTTGGCATGACGCTCGATGAAATCCGCATCGCCAACACCCCCGCCAGCTTTGAACCCACACTGGATTATGTGGTTACCAAAATTGCCAGGTTTCCCTTTGACAAGTTTGACAAGGCCTCCCGCCAATTATCCACGCAAATGAAGGCCACCGGCGAAATTATGGCCATCGGGCGGACGATGGAGGAAAGCCTGCTGAAGGCCGTGCGCTCCCTGGAGGCGGGGGTGACCCATATCTGGCTGAAGAAGTTTGACAACGAGACTACCGAGAAGCTGCTGGCCCTTATCAAGAACCCCACGGACGAGCGGCTGTACGCCATCGGGGAGCTTTTGCGCCGCGGCGAGGACCCGGCCATAATCTGCGACATTACGAAAATCGATTACTTCTTCATCAGCAAAATCCGCAAGATCATCCATTTTGAAAAAGAGGTCAGGGAAAACATAGGCGATGTGGTAACGCTGCGGGCAGCCAAGCGCATGGGCCTGTCCGACGGGTATATCGGCAAGTGGTGGCACATGAGCGAGTCGGATATTTATACGCTGCGCAAAAAGCACGGCATTTTGCCTGTGTACAAGATGATCGACACCTGCGCCAGCGAGTTTGATTCCTACATCCCTTACTTTTACTCCACCTACGAATCAGAAAACGAGTCTGTTGTCACCGATAAAAAGTCTGTGGTGGTATTGGGCGCGGGCCCCATCCGCATCGGCCAGGGGGTGGAATTCGACTATTCCACCGTCCACGCCATCTGGGCCATACGGGAGGCGGGGTACGAGGCCATCATCATCAACAACAACCCGGAAACCGTGTCCACCGATTACTCCGTCAGCGACAAGCTGTATTTTGAGCCCCTGACGGTGGAAGATGTGATGAACATCATCGATATGGAAAAGCCCTACGGCGTGATCGTGTCATTGGGCGGGCAGACCGCCATCAACCTGGCGGACCGGCTGCATAAATTGGGCGTGCCCATCATCGGCACGGACGTGCACGCCATCGAAAAGGCGGAAAACAGGGACAGCTTTGAAAAGCTGATGAGGCGGCTGGATATCCCCCAGCCGCCGGGGCAGGCCGTGACCACCATAGAGGACGGGCTGGCGGCGGCAAACCATGTGGGTTATCCCGTACTGGTGCGGCCCTCCTATGTGCTGGGCGGCCGGGCCATGCAGATTGTGCACGACGACGAGGGGCTGAAGCGGTACTTGAGCGAGGCGGTGCTTGTCACCGAGGATCAGCCGGTGCTGGTGGACCGCTATATCTCCGGCAAGGAGCTGGAGGTGGACGCGGTGTGCGACGGGGTGGACGTGTTCATCCCGGGCATTATGCAGCATGTGGAGCGCACGGGCGTTCATTCGGGCGATTCCATCAGCGTGTATCCGCCCTTTTCGGTAAGCGGGCAGGTGAAGGAAACAATCATCGATTACACGGTGCGGCTGGGCCTGGGCATTGGTATAAAGGGCCCCTTCAATGTGCAGTTCATCGTGGACGACCAGGACCGGGTGTATGTGATCGAGGTGAACCCAAGGTCCTCCCGCACGGTGCCCTTCATATCCAAAGCCACAGGCGTGCGCCTGGCAAACATCGCCACAAAGATCGCTCTTGGGCAGAGCATATCCGCGCAGGGCTATCACACGGGCGTGGCCCCGGACCGCCGGCGCTGGTATGTGAAGGTGCCTGTGTTCTCCTTCAGCAAGCTGCGGGGCGCCGACGCGTACCTTTCCCCGGAGATGAAATCCACGGGCGAAGCCATCGGCTATGACGACACCATGAACCGGGCGCTGTACAAGGCGCTCAAGGCCGCCAATATGCGGGTTGTCAACTATGGCACGGTGCTGGCCACCATCGCCGATGAGGATAAACAAAAGGCGCTGCCCCTGATCCGGCGCTTTTACAACCTGGGCTTCAATATAGAGGCCACGGCGGGCACGGCGGCGTTTTTGAAGGATAACGGCATACGCACCCGCAAGCGCAAAAAGATAAGCGAGAACAGCCATGAGATACAGGAATCGCTGAAGCTGGGCTATGTGGCCTATGTCATCAACACCATCAGCGAGCAGGCGGGGGACACCCACCGCCGGGACGGCTTTATGATCCGCCGCCTGGCGGTGGAAAACAACGTAACGGTGATGACCTCCCTGGATACGGTGAAGGTCTTGCTGGATGTGCTGGAGGAGATTACCCTCAGCGTGTCCACCATCGACAGCGAGGATAGCGTAAATGACGTCGCAAAGCATGTTTGAAATTGCGGGAAACCATAAGATCGCAAGGGATGTATGGGAGATGAGGCTTGCGGGCGATACCGCCGCCATAAAGCATCCCGGCCAGTTTGTGAACATACGCCTTGACGGCCTGTTCCTGCGCCGGCCCATCAGCGTTTGCACCTTTGGGGAGGGGTATCTTACCATCATCTACAAGGTGGTGGGCAAGGGCACCGCCCAGATGGCCGGGATGAAGGCCGGGGACAGGCTGGATGTTTTGACCGGGCTTGGCAACGGCTTCAACGCGGCGCCTGCCCTGGGCAAGCGCATCGCCCTCATTGGCGGCGGGGTGGGCGTGCCGCCCCTGTACGGCCTGATGGAGCGGCTTCGGGGTGAGGATGTAATCTGCGTGTTGGGCTTTCAAAACGCGGCTGATGTGTTTTATGTTGAGGAATTTGAGCGCCTGGGCGCGAGGGTGGCGGTGACCACGGCGGACGGAAGCGCAGGCCGGAAGGGGTTTGTCACCGACGCTTTGAAGGAAATGGACTACGGCTATTACTTTGCCTGCGGGCCGGAACCCATGCTCCGGGCCGTGCACCGCCTGGGCGGGGAGGGGCAGTTATCCTTTGAGGCGCGCATGGGCTGCGGGTTTGGGGCCTGCATGGGCTGCTCCTGCGAGACATTGACCGGCGGAAAGCGCATTTGCCTGGAAGGGCCGGTGCTTTTGAGCGGGGAGGTGAAGCCATGAACAGGCTGGAAGCGAAGCTGGGCACCGTCATAATGAAGAATCCGGTCATCCCGGCCAGCGGCACCTTTGGTTTTGGCTATGAAATGTCCAGGTTTTACGACCTGAACATACTGGGGGGCATCGCGCTCAAGGGCACTACCCTTGAGCCCCGCTTTGGCAACGGCCAACCCCGCATCGCCGAGTGCAGGGAGGGCATGCTCAACGCCATCGGCCTGCAAAACCCCGGCGTTCAGGCGGTTGTGGGCCAGGAGCTGCCAAGGCTCAGAAAGGTTTATCAGGGCGCCGTCATCGCCAACATCTCCGGCTTCTCGCTGGAGGAATATGAAAAAACGGCGGAAGCCTTTGACAGGGCCGACGGCGTGGACGTGCTGGAGATCAATATCTCCTGCCCCAACGTGCACCACGGCGGCATGGCCTTTGGCGTAACGCCGGAGGGGGCGGCCAGCGTGTGCCGCACGGTGAAGGCTGTTTGCAAAAAGCCTGTGTTCATGAAGCTGACGCCCAATGTGACGGATATCTGCTCCATTGCCGCGGCCTGCGAAAACGCGGGGGCGGACGGGATCACCATGATCAATACGCTGCTGGGCATGGTCATCAACCCCCGCACGGGCAAGCCTATCGTATCCACCAAAATGGCGGGCTTCTCCGGCCCGGCCATCAAGCCTGTGGCTTTGCGCATGGTGTATCAGGTGTATGAGCGGGTGAGCATACCCATCATCGGGGTGGGCGGCATCGCGTGCGCCGACGACGTGATCGAAATGATGTCCGCCGGGGCCGCCGCTGTGCAGGTGGGCACGCAGACGCTTATCGACCCCTGGGCCTTGCAGCATATCGTTGAGGAGCTGCCGGTAAAAATGGACGGGTACGGCATTGACAGCCTGTCCGATATTATAGGGAGGGCGCATACATGAAGGATGTCATCATCGCCTGTGATTTTCAAAACCGGGCCCAAACCATGGCTTTCCTTGCCCGTTTTGCGGGGGAAAAGCCGTATTTGAAGATCGGCATGGAGCTGTTTTACGGCGAAGGGCCGGATATTGTGCGGGAGATAAAGGGCCTTGGGTTTTCGGTTTTCCTGGACCTGAAGCTGCACGACATACCCAATACCGTGAAAAAGGCCATGGCGAACCTGGCCCGCCTGAACATTGACATGACAAATGTGCACGCCGCCGGAACCGTAGCCATGATGGAGGCTGCGCGGGAGGGGCTTTTGGCCGGGTCCGCGCCCGGAAAAAAGATCGATCTGATCGCCGTGACGCAGCTGACAAGCACGTCCCAGGAAGTGATGCAAAGGGAATTGCGCATCCGCGAAAGCCTTGAGGATACCGTGGCCCACTACGCCGGGAACGCGCGGCTGGCAGGGCTATCCGGCGTTGTCTGTTCGCCCCTGGAAACGCGCCTGGTGAAGGCGGCCGGCGGTGAAGGCTTCCTGGCTGTCACCCCCGGCATCCGCTACCCTGACGGCAGCGCCGATGACCAGGCCCGCGTAACCACCCCGCAAAAGGCTAGCGAACTGGGTTCCGATTACATTGTGGTGGGACGGCCCATCACCGCCGCCCCTGACCCCAAGGCTGCATGGCTGCAAGTAAAACACGACTTTCTGGGATAGGAAGGAAAGATAATCATGAAAAAAAAGATTGCAAGGCTCCTGCTTAAAATCGAGGCCGTTTTCCTGCGTCCGGAGGAGCCCTTCACCTGGGCCAGCGGCATTAAGTCGCCTATCTATTGCGATAACCGGCTAATCCTGTCCTACCCCGAGGCACGCAGGCAGGTGGAGGCCGGCCTGGCCGCGCTTATCCGCAAGCATTATCCCAAATGCGAATTGCTGGCCGGCACATCCACCGCGGGCATCCCCCACGCCGCCCTGGCGGCGGATCTATTGGACCTGCCCATGGCGTATGTCCGCGGCTCCGCCAAGGATCACGGCCGCAACAACCGCATTGAAGGCAAGGTGACCATGGGGCAGAAGGTAGTGGTGGTGGAGGACCTCATATCCACCGCCGGGTCGGTGGTGGAGGTGGTGGAAGCCTTGCGTGAAGCCGGGGCGGAGGTGTTGGGCATCGCATCCATTTTCACCTACGGCATGCAAAAGGGCACCGACCGGCTGAAGGAAGCCGGTGTGGAAAACGTATCCCTCACCAATTTCATGACGCTGGCCAAGGTGGCGGCGGAGGAAGGCTACATTTCCGAAAAGGACATCGCCCGCCTGGAGGCGTTTCAAAGGAACCCTGCCGATGAGGGCTGGATGACGCTGTAATTCAAAAAAGTGATGCGGCCGCTTTTGGGCAGGCGAAGCGGAGGGCGGCGGCCTCCCGCTTCGCTTTGCCGGGCGATTGCCTGTCAGCGCCCGAAAGGCGCTTCAGTTGGCCGGCGCATATGAAAGCGCGTTGTCCACCGCTTTTTTGATGACCTGGCTGGAATTGGTTGCGCCGGTTATTGTATCGACATCTATTTTCTGGCGGGCGATGATCTCCTTTTCTATGCCTTCGGCAGGCTTGCCGCGCCCGTTCCTGTGTTCCAGCAGCTGGATGTCCGTTATCTTTCCGCCCAGCACCCAGACCTGCGCCTTTGCGTAAATGAACTGAACATCGCATTCGCCGATATAGATTCCGTCCGGCACCTTGGCCGCGTCCGCATGGCCAAAGGTTATGCCAAGGACGGCTTCTTTGTATCGCCTGACCGATATCAAATAGTCGGCGAGAAAGCCTGAGGCGATGATGGCGGCAAGCGCTGCCGCGCCGATGATGATCTTCGTTTTCTTCTTCATGGCAAATGCCTCCCTGCTGATTTGTACATCTATATGATGTGTCATTGTCACCCGCCTGTCTACTTCCCTTTCATTTGATTTTGCTAAGAAAAGAATTAGAATCTGATTTTGCGGGGCGCTTTTTTGCGTAATTTTCCCGTCCTCGGGGGAAAATGCATCCATGGAGGAGGGTGCTTTATGAAAAAAGCGGGTTTTGTCAACAGGAAAAAGATGGCGGCATTATTGGCTCTGATGCTGGCGGGGCTTGTGCTTGTGACCGGGTGCACCAGGTCTGCCGACACGCGGTATATGTATGCCCAGGAACTACTGGGTATAGGGGAGTATGAGGCGGCGCGGTACGAGTTTGAGGCCCTGGGCGAATATTGGGACGCCGGAAAGTTCGTATTGTACGTGTCCGGGCTGATGGCGCTGGAGGCGGGGGATTATGCTCTTGCCCAGACCGATTTTGATAACCTGGGCGAGTTCAAAAACAGCGAGCTGTACGTAAAATATGTGGAGGCAAAGAGCCTGGAGCAGGATGAAAACTATGTGGCGGCCCAGGACGCCTATCAGGCCTTGGGCTCCTTCCGCGACAGCCTGCGCCGCGTGGAAAGCTGCACCGCCATGATCCCGCAAAAGGCGTATGAAGACGCTCAGGCGCTGTTTTTGAGCGGGGATTATCAAAAGGCCATGGAGGGATTTTTGGCCCTGGGCAGCTACGGCGACAGCAGGCAGCGGGTGGAAGCGTGCCAGCAGGCAATGCTGTCTGCGGAATATCAGGCGGCCCAGAACCTGCTCAGGCAAAAGGACTATGCCGGGGCGCTGGAAGCCTTCGCGGCCCTGGGCAGCTACCGGGACAGTGCCATGCAGGCGGAAAGCTGCCGCCTGAACCTGTACCAGGCGGCGGACGCGGCACAGAAGGCGGGGGGCTTTCAAAAGGTGAAGGAGGCCATCGCCCTGTATGAATCGCTGGACACCTACGCCGACGCGTCCAAAAGGGCCCAGGAGCTGCGCGGCAGGTATGAGATCAACCTTAACCTGCGGGGCTATCAGGAGGGCTGGCAGTATGTATGCCTGGGTACGTATCCCCAGGAGACGGGCGGCGGCAAATCGCCCATCCTATGGCGCGTGCTTTCGGTGGAAAATGGCGCGGCGCTGCTCCTTGGCGATAAAATTTTGGATACGGCAGCCATGGAAACGGGCACAGGCTTCACCGGCTATTCCGGCAGCTCGCTGCAAACCTTTTTGAACGGCGCGTTTATGAACGAAGCCTTTTCCGCGGCGGAGCAAGCTTCCCTTGTCCAAAGCGGCGCCCAGGGCAAGGTGTTCCTTTTAACAAAGGAGGAGGCTTTAAATCCCGCGCTGGGCTTTACAGGCGATTCCGCCCGCCAGTGCCAGGGCACGGCCTATGCCCTTGCCAAGGGCCTGCATGCATCCACCTCCGGCTCCGGCTGGTGGTGGCTGAACACGCTGGGCACAGGCGACAGCTGCCAGGCCATTGTTTATTACAACGGCGCGGTATACAGCCCCGGCCTGCGCTTTGACGACGCGCAAACCGGCCTACGCCCCGCTATCCGCATAAAGCTGGACACCCTTTTCTTTCAGAGGGGCAGCGGCACGGAGGCTGATCCCTTTAGGGAGTAGCAATGCTGCTGAGAAAACGATGAATCGTTACCGCTATTGATGCATGAAGGTCCGCTCCGGATGTACAGAGCGGACCTTTCTTTTGTGAAAAATGCAAATAGTCGAAACATTTTTAAACTGTGCATTAATCTATTCACAATAAAATGCCTTTGGATAATTTCGATACTGAAACGAAGCGACGCAGGCGGGCGATTCATAATCGCCCCTGCACCTGCAAGCGTTTGTTTCTGCCTTTGCTATACTAATGATTATCAGAAAGAGCCCAACTTCCTCTTTGCAGCCGTAGGGGCGATTATTAATCGCCCGCCGAGCACCGGTTATCGTTATGCTTGAGGGAAGTATGCGCATTAATAGTTCTCTTAATGAGCTTATGTTTTGAGTCATAATCAAATAGGCAAGATCAAGCGCAATGCCGGTCAACCCATGTGCGCATTTAATATTTTCCGCCAGGCGGGAGGTACACTATTTGCCTGCGCCATGGTATAATAAAGCTTCCTGGGCCGAGAATCCAGTGCGGGAGGAAGCGTCAAGTGGAATTAATGGGCAAGTTCAAACGGATGTTTATTGGCGACCGCGCCTTTTACCGGGCGGTATTTGCCATCATCATTCCCGTCATCATCCAAAACAGCGTATCGAATTTTGTGAACCTGCTGGACAATATCATGGTCGGACAGCTGGGCACCGCGCAGCTGTCGGGCGTAGCCATTACCAACCAGCTGCTGTTTGTGTTCAACCTGTGCGTCTTCGGCGGCCTGTCCGGCCCCGGCATATTCGGCGCGCAGTTTTTCGGCGCGGGCGATTTGGAAGGCTTGCGCAATACCTTCCGCATCAAGCTATGGGTAGCCGCCGCCATTATACTTGTGGCGCTGGGCGTGTTTATCGGCTTTGGGGATCAACTGATTGTTGGGTACCTGACCGGTGAAGGCGAAGCAGCAATGGCGGATGGAATACTCAAAAGCGCAAAGGAATACCTTGCCATTATGCTCTTTGGGCTTTTGCCCTTTGCCCTGACCCAGTGCTATGCGGGCACGCTGCGCGAGGCGGGGGAAACGATGCTGCCCATGGCGGCCAGCCTTGCGGCGGTGCTGACCAACCTTATAGGAAACTGGCTGCTGATCTTTGGTAACCTGGGCTTTCCCGCCCTGGGGGTGCAGGGCGCGGCCATCGCCACGGTGCTGTCCCGGTTTGTGGAGCTTGCAATCATCTTCCTGGGCACGCACAAAAGCACGCGCTACGGCTATATGCGCGGCGCGTACCGCACGCTGCGCGTGCCGGCGAAGCTTTTGCGCACGGTAATGAAAAAGGGCATGCCCCTGCTGATCAACGAAGCGTTCTGGTCCATGGGCGTGGCGACGCTTATGCAGATTTATTCCGTGCGGGGTTTGATGGTGTTGAGCGGGCTGAACATATCCAGCGCCATCAATAACCTGTTTAACGTGGTTTTCATCTCCATGGGCAACGCGGTGGCGGTGATGATCGGCCAGGCGCTGGGCGCGAACGATATGCAGCGCGCCAGGGGCGATGTGTGGAGGCTGATGGCCTTCAGCGCGTTTTCCTGCGTTGTGATCGGCGGCATTATGGCTGCTTTGTCACCCCTGTTCCCGCGGCTGTACAATACGGATGAAGGTGCGCGCCTGCTGGCCGCCCGCTTCATACTGACCGGGGCTTGCATCATGCCAATCAATGCCATTGCCCATTGCTGCTACTTTACACTGCGCTCCGGCGGTTCCACCATCGTCACATTCCTGTTTGACAGTGTGTATTCCTGGGCCATTCACATCCCCTTCGCGCTCTTTTTGGTGTACGGGACCAGCCTTGACATCATGCTGCTCTTTCCCATTTGCCAGGCCGCCGAGGTGGTGAAGAGCGCCATCGGCCTTTTCCTGGTGAAAAAGGGCTTGTGGATACGAAATATCGTATCCGGGCACCAAACGCAGCCGGAACCGGCGGGGCAGGAAGGATAAGTTTTCGGTTATATATAAAGCAAAAAAGCTTTCAGGCGGTTTTCAAGCCTGAAAGCTTTTTGGTATGGCGAAATGTGATTGACCTGAATTACTTTTGGGAAACAAAAGCCGCCAGCAGCTTCAATGTGTTTTCCACCCCCAGCTTATGGGTCCGCTCATACCCGTGCGAGGCGAACACCCCCGGCCCCACCAGCGCGTGCCGTGCTTCCAGCCCGGCACGAAGTGCCGTGGCGGTATCCGACGAATATCTGGGGTAGATGTCCACCGCGTAGCGAAGGCCGTTTTCCCGGGCCAGGGCGATCAGCTCGCCGGTTAAATCGTAATTGTACGGGCCTGCGGAATCCTTGGCGCAGATGGAGACCATGGTCTCGTCGCAGGCAAGATCATCGCCCACGCAGCCCATGTCCACGGCAATCATGTCCGTAAGGTCTTTGGGCAGGTAGGAGGAGGCGCCGTGGCCCACCTCCTCATATAC
>JAEWNM010000339.1 GCA_023392755.1 Bacillota bacterium | reverse complement strand
GGGTTGGGGCTGTCCATCGTCAAAAGCCTCACCGATCTGATGGGCGGACAACTTGAGGTTCACAGCGTGTTAAACGAAGGCTCGGTCTTTTCCGTGCGGCTGCCGCTTCAGGTGGATGCGGACAAGGAGCGGAGCGCCGCCCAAAAGATGGCCTCCGATTGCTTTGGCAATATCCGCGCCCTTGTGCTGGACAGGAGCGAAAATGCTTCGGTCATGCTGCAGGACTGCCTCCGGTCCTTTGGCATCGCGGCGGACGCCGCCTCCTCGGAAGAGGAGGCGGTACAGAAGATTTGCGCATCGGCAAAGGAAGATTCACCCTACAACCTGCTGATGGTGGACCACATGACACCCAGGGATGGCGGTATCGCGTTTGCGGGCAGGGTAAGAAAGCTGCCCTCCCTCGGCCGTCCGTTCAAGTGCATGCTTATGGTCCCCATGGCCAGGGAAGACCTGTTTGACGAGATAGAAGCGGCAGGGATCGATTTTGGCATTGTGAAGCCCATTATCCCCTCCGTATTGTATAACGGTATTATTGAAATGTTCCGCATCAAACCGCCCAGGGCGGCTTTCGCCAAAGAAACGCAGTATTCGCCGGCAGTCCCCTATCCCTACCATATCCTGCTGGTGGAAGATAACAAAACCAACCAGTTTATTGCCCAGACAATTCTGGAGCAGGCAGGATTCCGCGTATCCAAAGCCGACAACGGCCAGGAGGGCAGCGCTTTCTTCCTTGACAATCGCATGGACCTGGACCTGATTTTGATGGATATTCACATGCCGGTGATGGATGGTTACGCTGCCAGCGATATCATCCGCCAGACAGACAGGGACATTCCTATCGTGGCCATGACGGCGGATGCCGTAATGGGGGTAGAGGAAAAGTGCAAAGCACATGGGATATATCATTATGTCAGCAAGCCTTTTGAGCCTGAGCAGTTCATTGCCACGATTCTGGAATTGTTGAAGGGAAAAAAACGCCCCTCCGTTAGCGAGGCTATTCCCGAGGAAAAACCGGACAGCGTCCCTGTGCTGGATGTCGCCGATGGCCTGCGCAGAATCGGCGGAAGCGAGGAAGTATACCGCATGGTGCTTGCGGAATACCTAAGTGAAAACAGTTCCGTTCCCTCCGCGCTGATGGAACGGATGCAGGCAAGGGATTTTGACCAGGCCGCGCAGATCGTACACAAAATCAAAGGCGCATCCGGCAGCATCGGGGCCAAGAGGCTGTACGATGCCGCTGTACTGCTGCAAAAAGCGCTTCAGTCACGGGATGAAAAGGAAGCAATAAGGGTTCACGTAATATTTGACGCGCTCCTTCAAAAATTACTGAAGGAGATTGACACGTACATGCATGCGACCATGGAACAGTAAATTTTCCGCGGGCAGCTGAACGCATTTCTCCGCCACGGTGCCAGTCATGGGCATACGCCTGCCGCCCTATAACCGCATCCTTCCATTGCCGCAGGGGCGCAAACGCGCCCCTGTTTTGTGATGAATTTACATTGATTTATCATATTCCGTTCTATATAATAATCGTCTGATGCGCAATGATTTTTAGGCCGTTACGAAAGGGGGAAGCGGAATGAGGCGCTTTAAACTGCCGTCACCGGCGGCACTGGCATCCATTGCGGCGGGTATACTGCTGCTGTCGCTGCTCTTCCTTTCCCCGGTGGGTATGGCGGACAACGGCGACTTTTACAGGGTCATGGTAGACAACGGGCTGTATAAGCTGGATCGGTATGAGACCGATCAATATTTCTCCTACTTCAGCAGGGAATACGGTCAATACGAATATTTCAACGAGTTCGAATCAGGCTTTCAATCCGCCCAGACACCGCTGATCAGGCTGGCGGTTGCACTGGACAATCTGTTTACCGGGCAGGATGGAAGGTTTGACATCCGCTTTCAGGCGGCGGTTCTGTCCGCATACTGTATGTCCGCGGTATACCTTCTTACCAAGTACGCTACCCAGCGCCTGAAAAAAGGCGTTACGGCCTACCTGATTGCCCTGATATGCGTGTTCATATTTGCAGATATCGGCTATCTGGCTTATTTCAATTCCTTTTATGCGGAAGGGTTAGCCTTTGTCAGTTTTCTTTCCGCCATTGCCTGCGCGCTTCTTTTGTCAAGCGGCGCAAATAGGCGCGCTCTGCTAATGGTTTTTTTTGCGGCAAACGGGCTGATCCTCACATGCTCCAAGCAGCAGTTCGCGCCGCTGGGTGTGCTGCTGGGCATCTTATGTTTGTTTTTAAACACC
This sequence comes from Bacillota bacterium, assembly GCA_023392755.1. Classification (GTDB taxonomy): domain Bacteria; phylum Bacillota; class Clostridia; order Christensenellales; family Aristaeellaceae; genus JAEWAH01. The sequence continues at coordinate 11,528 of JAEWNM010000339.1, read as the reverse complement.
CCGAAAAAAGACTTTTCCCTGCGTAAGGGGCTTATGTGGCTAAAGCGCGGTTGCGCTGCCGTATTGGTTGCCGCCGGTATACTGGTTTACGTGCTGATTCCCAAGGAGTTTGTGGAAATCAACGCTTACCATGCCATGACAAGGGGCGTGCTGATGACATCTGAAAACCCTGAATCGGCGCTGAAGTCATTTGGTATCAACCCCCAGTACGCGCTTCTGGATCAAACCATCTATTATGAACGCAACCCGGTTATTGACGTGCAGGATCCCATGCTCAAGAAAGATTTTTACGCAAAGTATGGCTTTGTATCCATCGCCAAATACTATGCCATGCATCCCGGCCAGCTGATGGCCATGCTGAACGAGGCGGCCAGGAGTGCCAATTCCATCCGCCCCGAGTCCATCGGCAATTACGAGAAAAGCGCGGGGATGGCTCCGGGAGCGCACGCCTCCTTCTTCTCCCTGTACAGCTCCTTGAAAAAGGCCTGGGTGCCTAAGACGGTTGGCTTTATACTGCTGTATTTCATGGGGATGCTGGCTGTCAGCATGAAGGACAGGCAGCGCACGCTTATCCTTGCCTTTGTGCTTTTGATGGGGCTTTCGCAGATTGCCGTTTCCATTATTGGCGCGGGCGACGCAGACCTGGCCAAGCACATGTTTTTATACAATGCGGCTTTTGATCTGTCCACATTCGTACTCATGTCCGCCGGGCTGGCACGGGTCGGCACGTTAAGGCGGAAGGCGGCTAAAAACAGGGTGGAGGAAGCTTTGCAGGCGGTGGTATCATGAAGCGATCCGGGACAAAAACAAGAACCGTTCTATGGCCGGTTCTTGTTTCTGTTTGCCTGCTACAGTTTACAGGCCATGCCCTGGCAAGTGACGCCCAGGCGCTCTGCCTTTCCTTTGTAACGCAAAAGCTAAGCGGCTCAGGGGGAGTGTTCACGAATTTTCTGCCATCCGGGGAAAGAAAGCAGTGGGCCTCCGGCCACTCCGTACTAAGCGAGTCCCAGGGGCTGATGCTTGCTTACTTTGCATGCACAGGCAGCGAAGAATCTGCGGCACGTACGATCTGCTTTGTCCGGGATCATCTGGATACGGGCCAACTAATATCCTACCGTCTGGATGAGGATGGCAGCACATACCCGGTGAACGCGGCGGTGGATGATCTTCGGCTGATCGGCGCGTTGCTTAAGGCGGGGGAAGCGTTCAACCGGCCGGATTACCGCGACCTGGCTGAATTATATGGCCGGCGCCTGTACGATACGAATGTGCGCCATCATACGCTTGTGGATTTTTACGACGGACAGCTTAAGCGGGCCGGCGGATTTGCGACGCTGTGCTATTCGGACTTTTTCACAATCAAAGCGCTATCCGCTTATGATGAGCGATGGCTTTCCGTAATGGAAAACATGCGGGAAATAGTGCTGGGGGGATATCTTGGCGACACCTTTCCCCTGTTCCACACCCGCTACAATCTGGAAAAACAATGGTATGAGTCTGAGAATGTTCCCATGGTGCAATCACTTATTTCGGCCTATCATTTGTCACAGCTCGGGGCGTGCCCCGGGCAAACGCCAAAATACCTGAAAAGCAGGCTTCGTGAAGGAAGGCTGTATGCCGTGTACGATTTGGATGGGAACCCGCTGAGCGACTTGGAATCAACAGCCATATACGCTTTGTGCGCCTTGCTTGGCGTCAGCGAGGGGGACCGTGAGCTGTATCGCTTGGCGATAGAACGCATGCTCCCGTTTCAGGTGACCGATCTTGACAGTCCGGTATACGGCGCTTTTGCCGATGCGCAAACGCTGCAATCGTATTCGTTTGATAATTTATTGGCATTGCTGGCGCTGGAGGCGGGCAAATCGTTCAGGTAACTTTTGCTGTTGTCAAAAAGAGGTGAACGCAGGCGTGAAACGGGTGCTATTGGCAGCGGTACTTGCCGCATTACTGGCGGTACCGTATTACGCCCGGGCGGATGAGGGAAGGCCTGTTTTGCTGGTGTACCGCCTGGAAAGCGAGCGGCAGTCCATAACAAGCGTTCTTGCCGCCTGCGGCTATAGTGTAAATGCGGTCCACGAATCAGCCTATAGCGCGAACTCCCTTACCCAGGCAGCGGCCGTCGTAACAACGGCCCGCCAGCCTTATCTGGATGGGGCTGACCAAAATCTTCCGGTTGTGTGCGTGGGGCCGGAAACGGGGCCGGTGAACGGAATTCAGGTTCAGCCCGCCGGCGGCCATGGCATCACGTTGCATGCGGGGCATTTTAAGGCGCCTGCCTCCTTTGAGGATGAAATCCTGTTGATTACGGACTATTCGGGCACGGCGGAGGGGAAAATGGAATTTCCCCTTGGAGGAAGCTTTCCCTATAGCGTCATTCAAGGTCACACCGCTTACGTACCCAATTTTTTTCGGGATGATATCCAGCCGCTGGCCCTTTCCCTGGTGATGCGGCATTTTCTTGGCGGCCCGGTTAAGGGCCGCCTTTTTTTGCTGATCGATCAAGTGTATCCTTTTTCTGATTTGGGCATGCTTTGCCATATGGCGGATGCGCTTTATACACGCGGCTATCCGTTTACCGTCAGCGCCATGCCGGTATATGACAATCTGGCGTATCCGGCCTATCTTCGCTATACGCAGGTTCTCCGCTATGTTCAAGCCAGAGGCGGGGCGGTGGTGATGCATGACCCCATTGTAAGCTCGGCGGAAATCGGCAGGGAGGATGCCGCGGCACGGCTGGCCCGCGCCCGCGCGGCTTTTGAACAGCAGGGAATCCTGCTGGCCAACGGGATTGTTTCCCCTTATCCCCTGTCTCTGGAAGGGGTTATGAACCTATCCGGTTCCGGTAAGCCCTTCGGGCCTTTGCCCATGGATGTATCCATAGGCTTGCCAATCGCACAGACGCCCGAGTTGTTTGATCAGATGCTGCACGCGCTTTCGGATGCATGGGTATCGGTTTCAAGTTTGCAAAAGATGGCCGGCGGCGGGCCGTTCCTCTATGATGAGGAGCCGGTGGGCGGCGATTATGTATACCGGGAAGCGGTTCAGACAAGCTTTGAGGGCTTCTTTTCCGCCGGGAACAGGACGTTATTGACCATTGTGATGATCAGCCTGGTTGTTTTTTTCGGGCTGCTCCTTAGCGGGTATTTTTTGTACCGGCGCAAATTTTACAGATGAAAGGAATTCCGCTATGAACATACTCGACGGCATGATGCTGGTAGCCCTGATCTGTATATGGCTTTTGCTGCTGGTGAATGTTGTTTTGATCATGGCGGGATACCGTTACTATCTTGGCTGCGAACGCCAGTCGCCTCCCCGTCCCAAATTTTATCCTATGGTATCCATCATGGTTCCGGCCCACAACGAAGGCAAGGTGCTGGTGCAAACTGTAAAAGCGCTGCTGGCGTTTGATTATCCCGGCGATCGCTTTGAAATCATCGTAATCAACGACAACTCCAGCGACGACAGCGCCGAGCTGCTGGACAAACTGAAACGGGAGACGGATGCCAGTAACCTTGTGGTCATCAACACGGACAGCATAACGGGCGGCAAGGGAAAATCCAACGCGCTGAACATTGGCTTTCAAAGATGCCGGGGTGAATACATCGTGATTTACGACGCTGACAACACGCCGGAAAAGGGAGCGCTTAGCATGCTGGTGGGACAGATTACCGACGATCATACCCTGGGGGCCGTGATTGGCAAATTTCGCACCAGGAATAAAAACGCCTGTCTTTTGACCAGGTTCATCAATATTGAAACACTGGCATTTCAGTGGATGGCTCAAGCGGGCCGCTGGCATTTGTTCGGCTTATGCACCATACCGGGCACCAATTTCATCATCCGCAGGTCTATTCTGGAATCCATTGGCGGCTGGGATACAAAAGCCATAGCCGAGGATACGGAAATCAGCTTCAGAATCTACATGATGGGATACCGCATTAAATTTTTGCCCCAGGCAGTCACATGGGAGCAGGAGCCGCAAACGGTTAAGGTCTGGTTCAAGCAGCGCACCCGCTGGGTAAAAGGCAACCTGTATGTAATCATCAAAAACCTTCCGCTTTTATTTCAGCCCAAAGCCAAACGAATACGCTTTGACATACTCTACTTTCTGTCCATTTATTTCTTGCTTCTGACCTCCCTGATTATATCCGACGGTGTGCTGTTGCTGTACGCGGTGGGCTGGGCGCATACCACGCTGGCGGGATTCAGCAACCTGTTGTGGTTCCTGGCCATTCTCTTGTTCATACTGGGAACGTATCTGACCATCAGTACGGAAAAGGGGGAAATGAACTTATCCAATATGGCTGTAATCGTACTGATGTATTTCACCTATTCCAAGATGTGGATGGTAGTCGCCGCCTGGGGCCTGTACAAATATATTACCGATGTGCTGTTCCGCCGGGAGACAAAATGGTACAAGACGGAGAGGTTCTAGCCATGAAGCATGCCATGTGCAGAGGGATCGCGTTTATCCTGCTGACGGTGCTTGTGACGGCGGGGATTCCCGCGGCATACGCCGCTCCACTTCAGCCTTATATATACCAGCATGCCTTCTCCGGGGACCACACGCTGTCCGGCCTGTTCGCGGGTTTTACTGAAAGCTTTTATGCCGGTGACTGGGCGGTGGAGCAGGCGGTGCTTTCCATGAGCTATACCGTGACACAGCTCGCCTTGGCGGAGCTGTCTACCTACACCGTAACGGTGAACGGGCAAAAAATATACACCGCCCGGGTGCCGGCGGCAGGCGGGGAAAAGCTTCGGGAGCAGATTGCGCTGCCGCCGGATACCATCAAGCAGGGAATCAACTATCTGACGATAGAGACGTATATACGTACAAACGATACTCAGCCGTGTGCCGATGATACATCAAAAGCCAACTGGATGAATGTTTTCAAGGAATCCGCCGTTACAATCAGCTACCGACCGCTGGCGGTTGTAGGGAGCGTGGCTTCGCTATACAGGCAGTTTAGCAGCATTGAAGCCCTGTCCAACAGGCAGAGCGCGATTGTCGTCGATCAGGATGCCGCGGAATCGGCATTGGCCTGCGCGGCCTCGGCGCTTGCCGGCCTTGCGGGCAGCGCCCAGATGTTTTTTGAGGATATCGGCCTTCGTGTGGGTCAGGCTGGTGATTTGCTGTTTGCGGACATGTACCAGATATACATTTCCCGCCTGGACCAGCTGGCGGGAAACATATTGGCGATGCTTACGCAGGAGCAGGTTCTGGCCGCGCGGGATGGTATAGCCCTCATACTGCTGAACCGGGACGACCGTTACATGCTGGCGGCCGTCGGCGCGGACGATCAGGCTATGGAAACCCTGGGAAGGCTGCTATGCAACAGTGCCTGCATGGGGCAGATGCAAAGCGCGTGGGTGAGCCTTCACAAAGACGCCGATGTGCTTACGGGTACCGCCCTTGGGGAGCCGTATTTGCCGCTGACGGAAAGCGGCGCTTATGTAAAGGGCGCTTTTCGTCAGGAGGCCGCCTTTTACATCAAGCTGCCAAAAAACCGTGCGCTGGCCTATGACAGCCGGATACGGCTGATATTTCGCTGCGCGGAGAATCTGGACTTTGAGCGGTCTCTGGTCACCGTATACGTAAACGATAACCCCATCGGCAGCAAAAAGCTGTCACAGGGTATGCCGGGAGGCGACAGCCTTGAGCTTTCGATACCGACGGATATAAAGGTTTCCGGCAGTTTCACGGTGAGGGTGGCTTTCGATTTGGAGATAAAGGATCTGTGGTGCACCCTGCGGCAGGAGGAAACGCCCTGGGCGTACATATCCAGCGAAAGCATGGTCAAATTGAACACGGTTAATGTGCAGGGACTGCTGTTTGACAACTACCCCGGCCCTTTTGCTTGGGATGAAAGGCTTAACGACATGGCGGTTCTGCTGCCCGCCAACCCATCCTATGCGGATTATGAAATCCTGCGGCGGATGATGCTGACAATTGGCCGATTCGTAACGGACAATTCAGGCACCCTGCGGGTCATCCGAGGTGCGGGCAGCCTGCCCGACGCCAATGTAATTGCCATCGGCAGATACGGCGTGAACCAAACCGCAATGGATATCAACAGGGGATTGTTTTTCAAATTCAGCCAAGATGGAACCACCATTGATTCCAACGAAAAAATGCGCATTGAGCCCGGCTATGGCGCGGGGCTTGCCAGCGTACAGCTGCTGTATGCGCCGGATAGCGGGCGGCGTCGCGCGCTGCTTGTGGTAAGCGGCGTCAGCGACGAGGCCATGCTCAAGGCCATCCCCTATATCGGCAGCGTGGAGGGATTATGGAGGGTGTATGGTGACGGTTTTGTTGCGGATAACGAGGCAGCCCATTCCTTCCGCTTCAAAGATGACAACGCCGCCATGGCCCCCGCCGCCTTTGTTTTGATGGACCGGCAGGATGTGCTGGGCCTGAGCCTTACGGCGGGCGGCGTTCTTCTGCTTGCCCTGTTTGCATTTGGCATGATGGTGATGAAGCACAGGAGGAGGAAGTAACATGAAATGGAACCGCACTTCCGCTGTCACCGACATCGCTTTCCTTTTGATTTTGGGGCTCATGTTTGTTGCAATCCTGTTCGTCGCCGGGGATGCGGAGCATTTTGGGATCAACGCGGGCAACCTGTGCGTAGCATCGGCGCTGGCCATATTCGCGTATTTCACAACGCTTACGGCAGGGCTTGCGGCAAACATTGTTCTTATATTCGGATATATGTCCTATGTGATATATATGTCGCTTACCAGGGGCACGGCGGTTGAGAACTACACGTATTTCTTTGTGGTGTGGACGCCGCTTTTTACAAGCTGTATCGCCGTTTTCGGACAGCAGACGAACAGGCTGCATATGAGCCTTGCCCATTTGGACGCACAGATCCAGGAGCTTGTGACCATCGATGCGAATACCCGCTTGAGAAATCTTCGGGCTTATGACCTGGAGGGTTATGTTTACATGCGCATCGCCGCCCGCTACAGCATGCGTCTGACACTTATCCTATGGGAGCTGCGTTACCCCCGGGAGATGGAGCAGCTGTTGGGTAAGGCCCGCATGGCACAGTTGGCTGTGCAAATATCCGAAACCATCAGCTCCTCGCTGCGGGCGGAGGATGCCGTATACCTGCTGGATGATAAGCCCTTCCGATGGGGAACGCTGCTGTTTACCAGCATTGCGGCCCATGAAATCGCAGTGGAACGGGTGCGCAGCAACATACAGGCGCTGGAACTTAAGGGCGAAAACAAACGCCGTCGCATTAGCCTTGAAATGCGCGTAGGCATTGCGGAGTACACAAAGGATATCACTTCCTCGCTGCAGCTGCTGGAAAAGGCGAAGAAGCAAATGGAATATGACGTGTAAGGAGCCGGCCGCTCCTTCTTATAAGCCAGGTAATGATTTGCATTGCACAAAAAACGCGGAGGCATACGGCCTGTGCGCCGCCTATGTGAAAGGGAAAGCAATGGAGATGCCCTTTGAGGATGAAAGCTTCGATCATGTGGTCTCCAACGGCTCCCTTCACGAATGGAAAGGCCCTATTGTGGTGTTCAATGAACTATTCAGGGTGCTGCGCAAGGGTGGCCGGTATAATATATCAGATCTGAAAAGGGATGTGGGATTCCTGAAAAGAATGCTGGTTTTGGGCAGCACAAAACCGAAGGGGATGCGGCCAGGGCTTATATCATCGCTGAATGCCGCTTATACGGTTTCGGAAATCACCGAGCTTTTGCGAAATTCAAAATTGCATGGCGCATCGGGAAAGGATGATTACTTCGGCTTGTGTATATCGGGAAAGAAATAGCGCGCCATTTTTATCGATGGCGCCAGCAGGAAACGCAGAAAATCCCGCCGCATCGCGGGATTTTTGCGGTGGCGGCGCAGGATGAGCCGCCATTGCTGCGATTCTTTTTTTGCTGTGCGGCTGCCAGGGCCGCCCGTGAACCCCCGTTTATTTGGCATAAGGGTTCTTCCTTTTGCCAAAGCACCAGCTATGGTAGGCGATGCTTATCATCATCAGCGCCATGGATATACAGCACAGTATGATCGAAAGCGTATCGCTGAACTGAACATACCGGCTGCCAATCCTGAAGCCGGCATAGATCAGCAGTGCCAGGGGCAGGGTGCATTTCAGAAGCTTTTTGCGCATATTGAGGCCCTCCCGTATTATTCCCTCAGAATCCGTTCGTTTTTGTACCTGTGATGGCTTATAGCCATTTTTGTAAAACCGGCCAGCAAAAAAAGCAGCATGGCCGCCAGCATGAAGGATACAACCAGGCTGGCGCTTTGCTGATGCCGGGCCCATTCCCACAGGTTAAAGGCCAGGCTGACAACGAGAAACGGCAGCAGGCAAAGAACAAGCGTCATCAGCCGCTTGATGTGGCTGATGCGGGAATCAAGATCGCTGAACAAGTCAAACGCGCCCTCCGCCGCCTTTTTTCTGAAATATGCCCACTTTTTGAAAGAACCGACGTACTCTACTCCGGCTTCCTCCAAAAAGCGGATGTAAGCCACGCTTTTGGGGTGCCCGGGCCACTCCTTCAGCCATTCCATCCGGTATGCGTATTCGCCGGGCGCGCCATCCTCAAAAACGAACTTGCCAAAGTCCACATCCGTCAAATGCAGGCCCTTTTTGGACATTTCGTTAAGCCAACTGATCTGCTTTTCAAAATTCCATACAAAAAACAACCGTCTCACCGTATGCTTCATTGTGTTAGCCTCCCCATGATTTTTTCTCCGTTAGCAAGTAGCTCGCGAAGCCGGTTGATTTCCAGGGCTACCGCCTGCTTCCCATCCGGCAAAATGACATACTCCTTTTTGCGGCTGTTGCCCTCCCCCGGCAGCGCCCTGATCCACTGCTTTTCCAGCAGCGTGTTAATGGCACCATACAGCGTGCCCGCGGCCAGCTTTACCCGGCTGCCGCTCAACACCTCCACCTTTTGCATGATGCCGTAGCCGTGCAGCGGCTCAAACAGGGAAAGCAAAATGTAGTACACGGCTTCCGTCAAAACAATGGTTTCCGCCAATCTCCTCGCCTCCGTTATTCTGTCCGCCGATATAACGGAGGACGATATATATTATATCGGTGGGCGATATAGCTGTCAAGAGGAGCAGACAAATTTTTAAGTAGATGATAAGCAATCGTGCAAAATTGCGAAAACGGTACAGCCATTTCTACGACATAAAGAAAGGATATACCATTACGGTATATCCTTTCAGGGCCTGCGGGGAAAAGCAAACCACCTTATAAATCGGAAAAGTTTGCTTGCCGCAATCGAACGGGCACATGCACAGCATCTTTTCTCTCTCACGTCCACACAGGCGCTTTCCAATTCCATCACGCTCTACATTGAAAAAAAGGAACGAAAGGCCTTCATGCGCCGGTTCGAAATGATCCTTTCGGATCATCCGCCCCAATGCTAGCATACCCCGCGAAACGGGGAATATGCGCGAGCGCGAACCCAAAATTTTACCATCGTTCACATGATTTTCTGTCCGCATGCCTTGAAATGGCCAAGCGCAGCGCAAAATGGTGATAAGGCATACAATAAAGCCGTGCCAGCTCGAGAAAAGGATAACGTCATTTTTTGTGAGCTACATTTTTTCCGGCGCTTCCATGCCAATGAGGTACAGGCCTCGCTTGACCACATTCTTTACGGCCTCGGTCAGCTTGACGCGGGCGGCGGCAAGGCTGCCCCCTTCGTCCAGGATGCGGTGCTCGTAGTAGAATTTGTTGTAGGCCTGGCAAAGGTCCGTAACCGCCCTGGTGAGAATGGAAGGCTCATAGCGAAGCGCGGCCTCCGCAACAAAATCCGGGAAACGGGAAAGCTGGCGCAGTATCTCCTGAGCTTCGTCATCGGTAAGGGCATCGTAATCCGGTTCAGGCAACGAAACCTCTTCCGCCTTGCGCAAAAGCGAGCAGCAGCGGGCATGGGTGTATTGCACATACGGGCCTGTCTCCCCGTCGAAATTCAGCGCCCTGTCCCACCAGAAGTCGATGTCCTTGATGCGGTTGTTTTGCAAATCGGCGTAGATCACCGCGCCTATGCCCACCTGCCGGGCCACTTCGTCCTTGCCGGCAAGGTGCGGGCTCTTTTCCTCAATGATGGACAGAGCCTTTTCCTGGGCGCGGGCCAGCAGGTCCTCCAGGTAAACCACATGGCCCTTGCGGGTGGACAGCGTTTGGCCCTCGTAGGAAATCATGCCGAAGGGCACATGGATCAGGTCTTTGGCAAAGGGGTAGCCCATCAGGTCGACGACCTTGATCCACTGGCGGAAGTGCAGGTCCTGCTGATAGGCGACCACGTACAGGCATTTGTCAAAATGGAAGGTATCGCTGCGGTACAGCGCGGCCGCGATATCCCGGGTAGTGTACAGGGTGGCCCCGTCCCGCTTTAAAATAAGGCAGGGGGGCATTTTGTATGCCTCCAAATCCACAATGGAGGCGCCGTCGCTTAAGGTGAGGAGGCTCTTCTCCTTTAGTTCGTCGACGACACGGTCCATTTTGTCGTTGTAGAAGCTTTCACCGGTATAGTAGTCAAAAGTCACGCCCAGGAGATCGTAAACCTTTTGGGTGTCCCGCAGCGTTAAATCCTTGAACCAATTGAATATGCGCAGCGCTTCCGGTTCGCCGTCCTCAATTTTTTTGAACCAGGCGCGGCCTTCGTCCTCCAGGGCGGGATTTATCTCCGCCTCTTCATGAAAGCGCACGTACAGGTCTACCAGCGCCTGCACGCCGCTTTGCTCAATCTCCTGTTCTGAGCCCCAGTTTTTGTAGGCGGCAAGCATTTTGCCAAATTGCGTGCCCCAGTCGCCCAGGTGGTTGATGCCCACGGTGGTATAACCCAGAAAATCAAAGATTCGTTTCAGGCTGTGGCCGATCATGGTGGTGCTCAGGTGGCCGATATGGAAGCGCTTTGCGATGTTGATGGAGGAATAGTCCAGGCAGATGGTTTTGCCCTCACCCTCATTGGATGCGCCCCATCTTTCCCCGGCGGAGAGAACGGCCTGCAATGTTTCCCTGGCAAAGTTCTCCCGGTTCAGGAAGAAGTTCAAATACCCGCCTTGGCAGCTTGCACGCGCTGTTTGCGGCGCGTTAACGGCGGCCTGAAGCTTGGCGGCGATTGCAGGCGGCGCGGCTTTCAGCGCCTTTGCCAGGCGGAAACAGGGGAAGGCGTAATCGCCCATCTCCCGTTCGGGAGGAATTTCCAAAAAACCGGCGATCTCCCCGGCACCGGGCAGGGTTTCCATGCCGGGCCAGGCAGCTTTCAGACCGGCTTCAATCATCGCGGCAATGCGGGCTTTCATATCCATGAGCGATTCTCCTTTGGCAAACTGGGCATATTGCATGGTCTATCTTACCATAGCAAAAGGCCAGGCGCAACGGAAAGCGCCCGGGGGATTGAAATTCTGCCACGTTTCGGGCTACAATAAAGGGTAGCTTTACGAGCGGAGGGGAACAAATGACGTTTGCGCAAACATTGTCCACGGAATTCCATGTACAGCCCTGGCAGGCGGAGGCGGTGATCCGTCTTTTGGAGGA
>JAEWNM010000216.1 GCA_023392755.1 Bacillota bacterium | reverse complement strand
CAACATGATGATACCAAGAATGGAGATGCTTTTAACTCTCCCCCTGGATCAATTTGAAGCGCCGCAAGCCGGACTTATATGACCCTATAAAATGTTTTCTTTCGCCGTCAGATGCTATCAAGAACTGTTTTGTACGAAAGGAGAAAAGTTTCGTGGAATCGTATGTGTTTTCATCAGGCGACGATTTTAGGGGCTGGCTAGCGCAGAATTGTCAGACCAGCAAAGGCATCTGGCTTTTGTTCGGAAAGGCCGGCGGACCCAAGACTGTGGATCCCACGGAAGCGCTGGAGGAGGCGCTATGCTTTGGATGGATTGACAGTCAAATCAAAAAGCTGGATGAAAATACGTATGTGAAGTATTTCTCCCCAAGACGCAAGGGTAGCGAATGGTCGGAAAAGAACAAAGCAATGGCCGACGAACTGGAAAAGCAAGGCCGGATGACCGATTTCGGTCGAAACAAGATTGAAGAAGCCCAAAGATGCGGAACGTTCAAGCCAAAGGACAGGCCCGTTATCTCACAGGAGATGGTGGATGCCCTTGCCATGCAGTTGCAGGGCATTGAGCCTGCCTGTGCAAACTTTGCCGCCATGTCCCCATCCGTCAAGCGTACGTACGCGGCCTTATGGCATGAGGGCAAAACCGAGGAAACACGGCGCAGGACGTTTGCCAAAATCGTGGAACGGCTGAACCAAAACCTCAAGCCCATGTAAAGCGGCGCGTGCTTTGGCAACGGTAATTCGCCTGACAGATGAAAATCATGTCTTTTCTTTTTTTACGGTTTATGATAAACTAAGCATTGAGTGTTCAACAGGACGGGGTTCACTGCCTATAAACAGCAGTATTTGCCCTGTCTGCGTAATCAATTGCATAGGCGCCTATTGACGGTGCCAAGCCCACGGAAGAAAAATTTGCACAGCATAGGGGGAAAGCACATGGCAGACTATCAAACTTCCGACATCAGGAACATGGCCCTCCTGGGTCATGGCAGCGAGGGCAAAACCACCTTGACGGAGGCCATGCTCTTCGCTGCCGGAATTGTCGACAGGCAAGGGCGTGTGGAGGATGGCGCAGCCACCACCGATTTTGAAGCGGAAGAGGTAAAGCGCAAAATATCCATCAGCGCTGCGGTGGCCCCTATTGATTGGGACGGGAAAAACCTGAATGTGATCGACGTTCCGGGATATTTCGATTTTATCGGCGAGATGATGGGCCCTCTCCGGGTGGTGGAAACGGCTGTCATCGTGGTGGGAAGCGTCAGCGGCATGGCTGTTGGCACCGAAAAGGCATGGGATTACGCGGGCAAAAACAAAGTGGGCCGCATGTTTGCTGTCAACCAGATGGACAGGGAGCACGCCAACTTTTCCAAGGTGGCCGAGCAGCTCCGCTCAAAATTCGGTACCAGCGTAGTACCCATGCTGCTGCCCATTGGCGAAGGGCTGGGGTTTAAAGGCGTTGTCAACGTGCTGGAGGGAAAAGCTTTTGAAGGGGCCGGCAAGGCAATCAAGGAAGTGCCTGTGCCCGCCTCCATGAGCAGCCAGATTCAAACCGCTTTGGAGGAACTGACCGAAGCCGCCGCCTCCGCTGACGATGAGCTGATGATGAAATACCTGGACGAGGGCGAACTGACACATGAGGAGCTTCTTGCGGGCTTGCGGGCCGGCATAAGGAGCGGGAATATCGTTCCCGTATGCGCCTGCTCCGCGATTTCGGGCGTGGGCGTTGCTTCCATGATGGATATTATGGCCAAATACCTTCCTTCCCCCGAAGGTGTGACGGCCATTGGCACAAACCCCAAGACGGATGGTGAGGAGACGCGTGTCTGCTCCGACAGCGAGCCCTTCTCCGCGCTGGTGTACAAGACGATCGCCGATCCGTTTGTCGGAAAGCTATCGCTGTTCCGCGTGTGCTCCGGCACAATTACCTCCGCTACCTCCCTGTACAATGTCAATTCCGAAAAGCCTGAAAAATCTGCCGGCATTTATGCCATGCGCGGCAAAAAGCAGATCACCAAAACGGTGCTGCATGCGGGCGACTTGGGTGCGCTGGCCAAACTGCAGTTCACATCCACAGGCGATACGCTGTGCGATCAGCTCAAGCCCATCCGTTTCGCGCCCCTTACATTCCCCGTGCCCTGCATCAGCAAGGCTGTGTATGCCGCCAAGCAGGGCGAGGAAGACAAGGTATTTGGCGGGCTTGCAAGGCTTCAGGAGGAAGACCCCTCCATCACAATCGAAAAGAATGTGGAAACCACTGAGACGCTGCTGTCCGGCCAGGGCGAACTGCACCTGGATGTTATCCGCAGCAAGCTGGCCGGGAAGTTTGGCGCAAACGCTTTGCTGCAGGATCCCAGGATTCCTTACCGTGAAACCATTCGCAAGACGGTAAAGGCACAGGGACGTCACAAGAAGCAGAGCGGCGGCCACGGCCAGTTCGGCGATGTGTGGATCGAGTTTTCTCCCATCGGCGAAGGCTCCACAGACTTTGATTTTGTGGATGCCGTGGTGGGCGGCGTGGTTCCCCGCAACTTCATACCCGCTGTTGAAAAAGGCTTGCGTGAAAACCTGCCCAGGGGCGTTCTGGCGGGATACCCCATGGTCGGCCTTCGCGCCAAGCTGTACGACGGCTCCTATCACGCGGTGGACTCCTCCGAAATGGCGTTCAAAACCGCTGCCCGGCTGGCCTATAAAAAGGGCTGTATGGATGCGGGGCCTGTGCTTCTGGAGCCTATCATGCACGTGGAAGTACTGGTTCCTGACGAGTACATGGGCGATATCATGGGCGACATGAACAAGCGGCGCGGACGCATTGCCGGTATGCGCCAGGTGGATGGGCAGCAGCAGGTGGTGGCGGAAGCTCCCCTGGCCGAGATGTTCAAGTATGCCACAGACTTGCGCTCCATGACCCAGGCTCGCGGCTCCTTTACCATGAAGTTTGAACGGTACGAGGAAGTGCCTGCCGCAGTGGCCCAGAAGATCATTGAATCCTCCAAGAAGGAAGAAGAGGAAGAAGAATAAACATACCAATAGAAGCCGGTTAAGTGCATGGCGCTTAACCGGCTTTTATCGAACCTGTACGATTTCTAACGGGGTAAACTGCGGCCCCTGTTGCATCCCCCGGAAACGGTCCGCATGAGGAGGAAGTATTGTGAGCGCCTATTTCATTGCCAATATCCGCATTCATGACCAACAGGAATACAATAAGTATTTGGCTTTGGCAGATGAGGTGTTTGCAAAGTTCAACGGAAGGTATCTTGCGTTGGATGAACACCCGTCTGTTTTGGAAGGCGCATGAGATTATACCAAGGTTGTGCTCATTGAATTCCCGTCGGAAAAGGAGCTTCGGACATGGTATGAGTCGGAAGAATATCGGCAGATATTGAAACACAGGCTTGGCGGAGCGCACTGTGATGCCATTTTGGTCAAGGGGTCAACTCTTGCATAGGCTTTGGGCGCTGTGTTACAATGAAAATCGGAAATCTGGCCGGAGGTATGCATGATCACCACCATTTGCCTGAACCCCGCATTTGACAAGACCGTAACGGTTGAGGAGTTGCGACTGGGGGAAGTGAACAGAATCCTTCATGTGCGGGAAGACCTGGGCGGCAAGGGTATCAACGTGGCCGCGGTGGCGCACCGGCTGGGCCTTGAAGTGCAATGTCTGGGCTGCATGGGGGAGGCAGGCGCACAGCCGCTCCGCGATAAAATGGCCGAAGAAGGCATAGCCTTCGACTTTATGACTGTGCCCGGCAGCATCCGTACGAATTTGAAGGTAATATCCCAAAAAGGACAGGCAGTGACGGAACTGAACGAGCCGGGCTGCCCCATGACGCTGGAACACCTGGATGCATTTATGCAGATGGTGCGGCGGAAGGGGGCGGGCAGCTATGCCGTGCTGACCGGAAGCCTGCCGCCGGGCTGCCCGGCGGAAACGTACCGGGAGATCATACATGCCTTCAAGGATGTCCCCTGCATTTTGGATGCCGAGGGAAACCGCCTGCTTTTGGGGCTTGCCGCGAACCCGCTATTGGTCAAGCCCAATTTAAGCGAATTGGAAGCCACTTTGGGCACATCGCTGCGCACGCTTAGGGCTATCCGGGATGCGGCATATGTGCTGCTGAAGAAAGGCGCGCAATCGGTGATCGTTTCCATGGGCAAGATGGGGGCGTTGTTCACGGATGGAAAACGGACGCTGTATTCGCCGGCCCTTACGGTAAAAGCCATGTCCACCGTAGGCGCGGGTGATGCCATGGTGGGCGGTGTGCTTCTTGGTTTGGAAAAGGGAGCACCCCTGGCGGAGGCTTTCCGCAGCGGTATGGCCGCCGGAGCGGCCAGCGTGATGACGGAAGGCACGCAGCCGATAAGGATCGCTGACTATCAAGCGCTTTTACCCAAGGTCGCGGTACAGGAAGTGTAGCTGCATGGCTCTATTTGTAAAACACACGCCTTTCAAGAAGGATGCACTGTCCGACGGCATCATCAGCCTGGTGTCTTCAGACCTTGCGCAGGAGGACGTCGAGCTGGGTATCAGGCGGACGTTTTTGTTCCGGATTGTCCCCTGCGATACGAAAAAAGATGCCGGACGCATCAGCCTTCGATGCGGGGAAAGCCGAGGTCTGTATTATTTTGGCCATATCGGCTATCATGTGGGGGAAAAATACCGCGGTCACGGTTATGCGCTTCGCGCCTGCAGGCTTCTGATTCCCC
>JAEWNM010000214.1 GCA_023392755.1 Bacillota bacterium | reverse complement strand
GCCTTTGGTTGACCTCCACATCGATGTCTGTTTCAAACAGGCCGCCCGAAACGCCGCTTACCACGGCTTGGGGGACCGTGCCGAGCGAGTTTGTATCGGTGCGCCAATTGTGCACAAAAAAACGTTCCGGCGGAATATCGCCGAACATGCGCTTGATTTCTTCCGTATCCATGGCGACATGGGTGCCCGTGGCCGGGAGGATATCCACCTGCACGCTGTCACGCAGCTTATGGTATAAAAGCTGGGTAATCATCCCCGCCATGGAATAAAAGCGGGTGATGTCCGGGGGAATGATCAGCAATTTCGCAAGCCCCGTATGCTGTGCCAGCAACGCGTCAAGACTTGCCGAAATTTCTTCCTCGGACAGGGAACGGGCTTTGGAAGTGAGTGCAATCGTATTCACCAAAAAACTCCTTTGCGCAAAAACTTCTTTCAGCAGAGAATGGTCCTATTATACATCATTTTGGTACCAAGAAAAGCAAACTTCAGCAGATGAAGATTGAAATAAACCGCTTTTGAAGCATCCCGTGGGAAAAGCGGCGGGGCACGGTTTGGGGAGGCAGCTTAAGATAAAAGGCGGCTTTCGCGCGGCCTCGCGCTATCTGCCTTTGGGCTGTCAAATGGGGATTGACAAGCATGGCGTATGCTGATATGTTGATAATTACAAAGTCAAAGGAGGAAAAAACCTTGCTGGACATTGCCATTGTGGGTGGCGGGCCTGCCGGATGGTCTGCGGCCATCACGGCCAGGATGCGCAATCAGGCGGTTTGCGTGTTTTCCCCCGCAGAGGAAAGCACCTGGCTATACAAGGCGGACAAGGTGGAGAATTATCCCGGCATGCCGGGTATCAGCGGAAGAAGCATGCTGGATGTTTTTGCGCAGCAGGCATTGGACATGGGCGCCGCGCTGCAAAAGGCGGTTGTACGCCAGATTATGGAAAACGGGGGCAGCTACTTTCTGCTGGCGGAAAATGAAGTGATTGAGGCCAGAACGGTAATCCTGGCCATGGGCGCTGCCCGGCCAAAGCCGCTTCCGGGGGAGGCCGAATACCTGGGCCGGGGCGTCAGCTATTGCGGAACCTGTGACGGCATGTTCTACCGCGGCAAAAAGGTGGCCGTTTTGTCCAGCGGGGAGCAGGGGCTGCATGAGGCAAACTTCCTTTCGGATTTGGCGGAGGAGCTGCTTTATTTTCCGCTGAAGAAGCATGATACGAAAGGGCTTGACGGCCGCGCAAGGTTTTTTAATGAGAAGCCGGTTGAAATCCGGGAGGCGGGGAGCGGCCTTGCGGTAGTCACCGAAAAGGGCGTGTATGAAGCCGCCGGCGTGTTTGTTTTCCGCCCAGCGGTAGCCATTGATCAATTGCTGCCCGGCCTGAAAACGGATGGCGCTTTTATACCCGTGAGCCGCCATATGGAAACCAACCTGCCCGGCATATTTGCCGCCGGGGACTGCACGGGTCATCCGCTGCAAATCGCAAAGGCGGTTGGAGAAGGCAACATCGCGGCCATCCGTGCGTCGGAGTACCGCCCGGCCCCGTGAAGCGGCGGGGGGATGCTTTTTGGTGGATGATGCGTTAGTTGCCTGATGGGCGGCAATGATATCCTATGCCCAGTGGCTTTGACGGGCCTTGCGCCCGGGGAGGAGAACCATGAAAAAGAAAATGCTCTGCCTGACTTTATTGACGCTGCTGTTTGCCTGGATTGCACTGCCCGCGTCGGCCCTGCCGCTTGCGCCTGCCCAGCCCCTTGCCGGGGAAGCGGCCTATCCGGAAGGAAGCACGGTGGATAACGCCAAATTTCTTATGACATATGCCTACCCGCAAGTGACGCCTGAAACGGAGACGGACAACAATATCAATGTCTTTTTTCAGGAGGCGGCATCGGAACTTATGCAGTATACAGCGCCCATGCTGCTTGAACAGGCCGGCGGGAGCACAGAGGCCGGGATATCCGCCTACATGCACATCAATTATCAGATCACCGCCAACACGGATGATTTTTTGAGCGTTGTGCTTACAAGGGAGGAGTTCATGGGCGCCGCTGAATCGCAGACGATTCAGGCCACCGTGTTTGCAAGGAAAGGGGACAGCGCGGGCGGCCTTGTAACACTGCCCGCCGTGATGGGGATATCGGAAGAGGATGAAGCGTCTGCCACGAACCTGATCGACACGGTCTACCGGCTGGTATGGGATATCATTGTGGAGCAGATGCAGACGGGGGACGTGGAGTATTTTGAGGAACTGACAGAGGAAAACCTGTTTGCGGAATTCTATCCGGAAAGCGATTTCTATCTGGACGACCAGGGGAATGTGGTGTTTTTCGTGCAGCCGTCCATGATCGCCAGCGGCGCGGCGGGGCTTATTACCTTCCCATTCTCCCCGGCCGAACTGATTGGCGAAATGCCGAAAAACTGAACCGGCCCGATTTCATGAGACGAAGGGCCCATGCGGCCGTAACGGCGCGTAAAAACCAAAGATGAAGCAGCAATCTAATGCTATGTGGGGGCAAATATGAAACTGACGCTTTCAAGCACGGCCTACTTGAAGGGAAAAGCAAAAAAGATGCATCAAACGGCATTGTTTGAAGCCGATCCCGGCATTGAGAACAATGCGGTCAACCTGTACCCCAAGGTGCAGTATCAGGAGATCATGGGGTTTGGCGGCGCCATTACGGAGGCGGCCGGATATGTGTTTTCCAGGATGAGCAGGGAAAAGCAACGGGAGATACTGGATGCATATTTCGGGCCCGGCGGCAACCGGTATACCATGGCACGGGTAGCCCTGGACAGCTGCGATTTTGCATTGGGCAACTATTCCGCCGTTACCGATCCCAAGGATGAAGCGCATGATACCTTCACCCTGAAGCGGGATGAGCAGTATGTGCTGCCCCTTATGCGCCGTGCCCAGGAGACGGCGAATACGCCCCTCACCCTGATGCTTTCCCCCTGGAGCCCGCCCGCGTTTATGAAAAGCAACGGTCAGAAGAACGGCGGCGGCACGCTGCTGCCGGAATACAGGGATCGCTGGGCAGCTTACATCTGCCGCTATATAAAGGAATACAGGGCGCGTGGATTTAACATCACCATGCTCACCGTGCAGAACGAGCCCAAAGCCGTGCAAACGTGGGATTCCTGCGTTTATACGGCGGAGGAGGAGAAGGCCTTCCTGCGGGATTATCTGTATCCGGCGCTTGAAAAGCACGGCCTGTCAGATGTCGGCATCTACATCTGGGACCACAACAAGGAACGGGTATATGAGCGGGCCGGGGAGATTATGGACGAGCAAACCGGCAGGATGGTGAAGGGCGTTGCATTCCACTGGTACAGCGGCGAGCACTTTGATGCGGTGCGGCTGACAGCGGAACAATTTCCGGATAAAATGCTGGTGTTTTCCGAAGGGTGCGTAGAATACAGCCGCTTTGGCGCGGATGACCAGTTGGCTCATGCCAGGATGTATGCCCATGACATGATCGGAAATTTCAGGGCCGGCATGCACGGGTACCTGGACTGGAACATACTCCTTGACGAAAAGGGCGGACCCAACCATGTGGGCAATTTCTGCGAAGCGCCCCTTTTGTGCGACCCTGCCTTGGATACGGTGGAAAAGAAGCTGAGCTTTGAATATATAGGCCATTTCAGCCGCTATATAAGGCCGGGGGCCAGGCGCATCGCATCCTCCTGCTATACCGACAAAATGGATACCGTGTCGTTTATGAATCCCGACGGAACACTGGTTTCTATTTTCCTGAACAAGACGAACAAGGCATTGCCGGTCGTGATTCGGCTGAACGGGCAAGCCGCCTCCTTCAAGCTGGCGGCAAACGCAATTGCAACGGCCGTTGTTGAGGGCGCAATATAAGCTTATAGGGAAACAAAAAACCCATGCATATTGAAATGCGTGGGTCAGGCCATCAAAAAACCCAGGGAGGTATCGGAGGGCCAAAGCCCTCCGATTCTAGATCGCAAACAAGCGACATGTGCGGTGGTTTGCGAGGAATTTCGATGAAATTCCTTCCTTGCCCGAGCAAACGGCCGCAAAAGGCGTAGCCTTTTGCAGTGTAGCGAGGGAAAAACTCAACAAAGTGGCGTCAGCCACTTTGTTGACACACTGACCCATGCATATTGAAATGCGTGGGTTTTTGCTTTTGCTATTGACAATGATAATCAGCTTTCCGTTCCCATGGTGATAAGCACCTTGCCGCCCTGGCGGCAGGCCGGCTCTTCAAACACTTTCAACATATCATCAAGCGGAAGTTCCAGGCTGATGATATCCTGCACGTTGATTTTCTTTTCCGCCAAAAGGGATATGGCCCTTGTGAATGTATAGGGGTTGATGAAGGAGGCGGTGATGTGCAGCTCCCTGGCGAACACATCGTAGGGCTTGATCGCCATCCCGGCATCGGGGGGCGTGAGGCCAAAGAACATAACCGTTGCACCACGGCCTGCCAGCTTAACCGCCTGATCCATGGTTTTGACGCTGCCTACGCATTCAATAACGCAGTCCACGTTGTCATAGCCGGCCAGGATGGAACAAAGGTCCTCCCGCACGGGATCGACAGCCTTGTCCGCCCCCAGGCGCAGCGCCAACTCCCGCTTTTGCTGCGTGGGCTCGGAAACAATGATATGGGCGGCACCAATCAGCTTTGCCAGTTGCAGCATGATGAGCCCGATGGGGCCGGCGCCAAGCACCAGCACTGTTTGCCCGGCGCGGATTTTGCAAAGGTCGATGCCGTGCACGCAGCAGGAGACTGTTTCCGAAAGGGCGGCATGCCTCAATGGAAGATGATCCGGGATGGTATACACCTGCTTTTCCGGCACGGTGAGGTACTGGGCAAATCCGCCGCGGGCGGTGGTGCCGTACCCGGTCATGTGCGTGCAAAAATGCCCCATGGCGTTGCGGCAGTAAAAGCACTGGCCGCACATTTCATTGGGGTCCACCGCCACACGGTCGCCGATTTTCACACGGGTGACATCGCCCCCCGCATCCACCACGATGCCGGACATTTCATGCCCCAATATGTTGGGCGGCGTTACCGGCGCGGCGCCGGGGTCGCCCTCGAATATGTGAATGTCCGTGCCGCACACGCCGCAATAGGCGACGGCGATGCGCACATCCTTTGGGCCCATAGGCAGTTCAGGCATTTCCTGCACCTTGATGCTGTGCTTTCCATAAAAGACCGCGGCTTTCATCTTTTGCCCTCCCAATCCATTCATACATCAGGCTTTTGCCTCAAGACCGCCTTAAAGCAAAAGCCTGTACAATGGTTAGATGCTTTCTTCTTTTCTGTGCTGGTTTTCGCTTAACAGCTTGGTCAGCTCTTCCATGAAGCTTGAAATGTCGGTAAACTGGCGGTACACGGAGGCGAAGCGGACATAGGCCACCTCATCCAGCTTTTTCAGTTCCTCCATCACCATTTCGCCGATTTGGCGGGTGGTGATCTCCGCCTCCATGGCATTGTATACGCTTTGCTCGATGCGGGTGACGATGGCGTCGATCTCCGCCAGGGAAACAGGCCGCTTTTCGCAGGCGTGCACAATGCCGTTGCGGATTTTCTGGCTGTCAAAAGGCTCCCGGCGCTTATCCTTTTTGACTACCAGAAGGGGAACAAGCTCAATCTTTTCATAAGTGGTAAACCGCCGGCCGCATTGCATGCATTCCCGGCGGCGGCGTATGCTGTTGCCCTCCTCGGTGGGGCGGGAATCGATCACCTTGCTGTCGGGGCAACTGCAGTATTGGCATCTCATGGCTGCACATCCTTTGGGACGGTACACCGTCACTTCCTTAGTATCATTCATTATAACCCAATCAGGATGGCGCGTAAAGGGAAACCGTGCGCTTTATGACAAAATGTAAGGAACTTTGCGCAATCACAAATCTTCTATGTTGACCAGAATCACATCATCGCCGATTTTGCAGATTCTGTTCCAGGGAATGACGATGCCGCACTTTTCGCCCCTGAGCATGGACAGCATGTTGAACTCCCCGGGCACCACGATGGCCTGAACCATGCCGTCCTTTTCACAAAATTCGATATCCATCACCTTTCCCAGGCGGCGGCCGTCGCAGGTGTTTACCACGTCCTTGGTGCGCAATTCCGACAGGCTCACATCATGCACCTCCCCTTCCTACATGTATGCCGGGGGAGGCGGAAAGTTGCGGGAGATCATTCAAGCCTAGTGCGGTTGCATTCGTACAAGGGATGACGGCTTTCGAATTATCGTGGCTGACGCGATGGAAGAGGATGGGAAAGTGCTCATGCAGGCGAATGGGATTGCGTTTTGCACTTCCGCTGTGCCTGCAATGAAAAACCCGCCATCAAAACTTGGGAGCGGGTGAATTTCCACACCTTAAGCGCATTACATCTGCTGCACCTGCACATGAGTGCAGGTTGCAGTGCATACAAAGTTCTAGTATAGGTTATTCTGTAAGGGAAATTTATAAAAGAATATGTAAACTATTCTTGAGTGACAATGTCCATTCGTCGAGAATGTGGATTATATGTTGATTTTTGAGAATCAGTGAGATATAATTATGCAGGAACATTTTGTCATGATTAGGAGATTGTGACTTGAGTAAAACTATAAACACAATTGAAGATGTATTTTCAAATGAGTTTTATAACATTGAAGTTGATCATTTTTGGACTATGGGTGAGAAGAAAGAGTTAAAAGCTCATCGGATACATGCTTATCCTGCGAAATTTCCTGCCTTTATATTTGAAAAAGGAATCGCATTTGCAGCTAGAGAAAATCATCATCCCAAAATTGTCGCAGATGTATTTTGCGGTTGTGGTACAGTTGCATTTGAAGCCAAAAGGAAGAATATCGATTTTTGGGGTTGCGACATAAATCCTGTAGCTACAATGATTGCAAAAACAAAAAGTAATAGATATAATGTTAAGCATTTGATGCGAGTATATACATCCATAATTAATTATTATTCTTCAATTATTAACAATGGGAATCCATATAATGAAGCATCTGAACGACTAAAATATTGGTATAACATGCAGGAATATAATGATCTCATCCGATTAAAACAAGCGATTGAGTCAGTGACTTCTACAAAGAGCATATAT
>JAEWNM010000336.1 GCA_023392755.1 Bacillota bacterium | reverse complement strand
GGCTCATGCCCTCCTGCCGAAGCGGCAGGGAAATGGCCGCGCCCTCCGGAAAGTTTTGAATGCCGATGCCCAGGGCCAGCGCCATGGCCGACAGGTAGGTCACGCTGCCGTTTTGCTGTGCCGCCAGGGCGAAGGCCAGGCCCACCGCCATGCCTTCGGGAATGTTGTGCAGCGTCACGGCGGAGAACAAAAGCGAAGTGCGCGTCATGCCCGACGGGCGGCCCTCGGCGTGCGTGCTGCCTGCGTGCAGGTGGGGCGTCAGTGTATCCAGCGCAAAAAGGAAAAGCGCGCCGATCAGAAATCCGCCTGCCGCCGGTATCCACGCGACCTGGTTTTTGGCCGCGGCATCCTCAATGGCCGGAATCAGAAGGGACCAAACGGAGGCGGCAATCATCACCCCGGAGGCAAAGCCCAGGAAGAACTTCTCCAAATGCCCGCTGATCTGTTTTTTGAAAAAGAATACCAGCGCCGCGCCCATGCTTGTCATAAGAAAAGTAAAACCGGTTCCCAACAATGCGCCAAGTGTCGGGCTGATCCCCGCCATAAGTCCTCCTCCTTATAAAACCGTATTCTTCTTTTTTCAGTATAAACAGAATTCTGCCGGTTGCAACCGGCCGGGCGGTTTCATTCCGCCTGAAACAGCTTGTCGCACGCCCCTTCCGCCAGCAGCCGCAGCGCCTTCTCATAGCCATTGCCAATCTGCCGCCGGTGGGACAGGGTGAGCAGCAGCGCCCGCACCACCGCCGCCGCCAGGTTTTGAAATTCCTCGTCCACGGCCCCTGAAGCGGCGAGCATTTCCCGGATGTGGGTGTCGTCGCTGGAATAGTGGGCCGCCAGTACATCCGGGGGTATCTTGCGCAATAGGTGGCCCAGGTCGTTTTCAAAAAAATCCACCAGCCCGCTTTCCTCCAGAACGGCGAAGGCCGTCAGCACCGCCTCCGCCAGCCGCCGGGCTGGGGGAAGGCTGCCGTGGCCGGCCATCACCGCCTTGGCCGCGCCGTACATTTGCGTGTGGCACTCCTCCATGATTTCAAAGAAAAGCATTTCCTTGGATTCATAGAATGCGTAAAACGCGCCTTTGGAAATGCCTGCGCTCTGGCAAAGCTCCTCCACGGTGGTCTTGCGCATCCCCGGCGTGCGGGCACAGGCCCAGGCGGAAGCTTTCAACTGCTCCCGGATAGCCTCCCGTTCCGCCTCTGTAAAGCCTGCCGCCATACAACCACAACCTTATGACCAAATTGGATTTACGGTCATATCGTACAGCGGAATCTGCCGTTTGTCAAGCGGTTCAAAAAAATATCGTGAAAAGCGCCGGCGCTTTTCACGACAGAAGGCGGAATAAACCAAACTGTCTTTTCCTTATGCGCGCCGGTTGTACCATGCCCGCTGCTCAAAGGGCAGCCTGTCGTTTTGCCTGCCGGCCTCCTCCGGCACGCCCAAGGGCAGGATCACCGATACCGTCATGTTCCCGTCCTTTGGCACATGCAGCATTTCGCCTATCCTGTCCGCTGTGCCGCCGATACGCAGCACGCCGTCCAGCCAGACCGACGCGTACCCCAACCCCGTTATGGCCAACAGCATGTTTTCCACCGCGGCGGAATAATCCTGCGCTTCAAAGCTCATATCATGATAGACTTCCTTTGCCTGGCTGATTACGGCGATGATGGCCTTCGCCGTCTTAACGCAGGTCTTGGGCACAATCTGCGCGACAGCCTGTATCATTGCGGGGTCGTCCACTATGGCAAAAAGCGTGGTTTGCGCGTTGCAGCCCGAGGGGGCCATCATTCCGGCTTCGACTATTTTCTTCAGGTCCTCCCTGGGCACGGGCGTATTTTTGAATGCGCCTCTGTAGCTGTGGCGTGCCGCGAATGCCTCAAACAATTCCATACTGACCCTCCCTGTCATCCCTTTGCGCATATCATACCACGTATGGGAAGATGTGCCAAGAACTTGTCATGTCCCTGTCTGATTGCAATGGCCCCGCGCCGCTGGTATAATACCGCTATGCTTTTTAGAAGGAGACTTTTATGAAGACCACGCTGGGTTGCATCCGCAGGGCCGACCAGGATTTTCACATGATACAGCCGGGTGACAAAATCGCCGTGGGCGTGTCCGGCGGCAAGGACAGCCTGCTTTTGCTGTACGCGCTGCATTTGTACCGCCTGTTCAGCCATACGGAATACACGCTCCACGCGTTTACCATGACGCTGGGGCTCGAGCCCTTTGACCTTAGCGCCGTTCATGCGCTGTGCGATTCGCTTCACATCTCCTATACCGTCCGGGAAACGGACATCGGCCATATACTCTTTGACGTGCGCAAGGAAAAGAACCCCTGCGCGCTGTGCGCCAAAATGCGCAGGGGAATACTCAACGACCTTGCCAGGGAGCACGGCTGCAACAAGCTGGCCCTGGCCCATCACCGGGACGACGCGCTGGAAACGCTGATGATGAGCCTGCTCTTTGAGGGGCGCATCCATACCTTCCACCCCGTCACCTACCTCAGCCGCTCCGATCTCACCGTTATCCGGCCCCTTATTTACCTGCCGGAAAAGCATGTCCGCCACATGGCCAATGTGCTTTCATTGCCCGTCGTTCAAAGCCCGTGCCCGGCAAACGGCCATACCCGCCGCCAGGAAATGAAGGAACTGCTTGCCTCCCTTGCCCGCAAATACCCCAAAGCGCCCGAGCTTATGCTCAGCGCGCTTCAAAACCAGGAGCAGTACGGCCTCTGGTGGAAACCCGGCAGCGAGGCCCCCGGCCAAAGGGGCTGAGCCCATTTGGAATCCCCGGATTGAGGAATAGCAGTGAAGGCTATCCGCTTGCTTGAGGTGCAAAGAAAGGGTCTTGCACACGCAAAAACCAGCGGGAAACACAGGGCGGGCGGGGATACGGGCAAGCCGTGCGGGCTCGCGGATAGGCTCAGGTCATATTCGCGAAAAGGCCATTGTTTCAATCTTCAAAAGCGTCAGCGCCGTCAGCTCCAGCGCTGCGATATAAGCCGCCTGGCCCATGTTCTGCAGCAGGTACAGGGGCGTGCCCGTGGGGGCGGCCCGCAGGAAAAAATAGTTTGTCTTGTACAGCGCGTTTACGCACGCCACCGCCAGCAGCAGCATATTGCCCCATAAAAAAACCCGGCCCAAAGCCATCGGCCTTGGCCGAGCGCCGTCTGCCATGCGCAAAAAGGGGGCCAGCGCGATCAGCGCGTGCAGGCTGAAAAAAGCCCCCTCCATCCACAGCGGCCAGGGGCTGGGCATCACCGCCGGAAAGATCAGTGCCGCCAGTGCGCCCGGCACCCCCAAATAAAGCGTGAATTCCATAAGGCCTATGGATCGGGTCAGCAGCATGAAGGGCGTCATAAGCCCCGTAAAGCTGCACAGGTGCAATGGCAGCACCGTGCCTATCCCTGCCAGCCCCATCTTCCACAGCAAAAAGATTTGCGTGGCCATGCACAGCGGCACCAGCACGGAAACCGCCACGCTGGCGGCCGTCTGCCACCGCCTTGCGTGGCGTGTTTCACCCATCCTCCGCCAGAAACGGATGCGGCGGATTACAAGCAGCATGGGGACGGCAAAGAGCAAAAATACCGCCGCGGGCTTTGCCGCCATCTTATGCGCCGCCCGCCTTCCCCGTAATTGCGGCCAGGGATTTAAGTTGGTCTTCCATTTCCGCAAGCGTAAATACCGGCGGGCGGCAGGCTCCCTCCCGGCACAGGTAGTAGGCGGCGGGGCGGCCCATGGTATCCCGTCCCTT
>JAEWNM010000143.1 GCA_023392755.1 Bacillota bacterium | reverse complement strand
CCGGCCTGAAAAGCATTGGTGCCGGAAATGGCAATCAATGGGCACAGGCCATGCAGTTCATCCTCTCCTCGCGCGTTCAATAAGTGAATTCGCCAAGAACTGGTATTCTCCTGTTGACGCCGTTCTTTTTGTGATGCGGCATGAATAGGGTTTTGGAGGAAGGAGGGAAGGACGTGGTCAGAAGCAACGTACCTCTGCGCCTGGCGGTGCTGCTGCTCTGCGTGGTGGTACTCTGGCACATGCTCGGCGCGCCAAGGACCCAAAACGAATGGCAGGCAGCCCCCTTGCAGTTCGAAACGGCCTGGAACCAGCTTCCCGCAAGGGCCGGGCGTATTTTTGCCCAATGGGCCCTGTACAGCGCATACGCGCAAAGGCCGCAGCCGCAAAACACGCCCGCCGACTGGAAAAAGCTTTTGGACAGTGAAAACGGCTGGCCGATTACCGTGTGGGATACGGTGCAGAACAAGATGCTCACCATTCCCCTGGAGCAGTATGTGGCCGGCGTTGTGGCGGCGGAAATGCCGGCCAGCTACCACCTGGAGGCGCTGAAAGCGCAAGCGGCGGCGGCCAGGACAAGAGCCGTCTTCCAGGCCGCCTCCTTCAGCGGCCGGGGCTGCCAGAACCATCCGGGGGCGGACATCTGCACAGACAGCACCCACTGCCAGGCCTACCTTTCCCAAGCGGAACGGACTGAAAAATGGGGCGCATCGGCAGAGGCGTATGAAGCCCGCATCCTTCGCGCGGTGATGGAGACGAAGGGGAGCATCCTCACCTATAACGGACAGCCCATTACCGTCCTGTACCACGCGGTGAGCGGCGGCCATACGGAGGATGTGCAGGCGGTCTTCTCCCAATCCCTGCCCTACCTTCAAGGCGTTAAGAGCCGTGGTGAGGAAAGCAATCCCAAGTATCAAACTGTGCAGTCCTTCACCCATCAGGAGGTTGCCAGGCTTTTGAACAATGCCTTTCCAGGTGCCAATATATCTCCTGATACCGCGGCACTTCAAGTAGCGGTGATCCAAAGAACAGCCACAGGCCGGGCCGATCTGGTTCAGGTGGGCGGCCTGACCGTACCCGCCAGGGATTTCCGTACCGCGCTTTCCCTAAACAGCACGCTGTTTACCATTACCGCCACGGAAAGCTCCCTTACCTTCACCCAAAAGGGATACGGTCACGGCGTGGGCATGAGCCAGGCCGGGGCGAACGCCATGGCCGCCGCGGGGTCTGCCTGGCAGGAAATTCTCACACATTATTACACAGGCGTTCAAATCGCCGCACTGCCAAAATAGCAGTTCTGGAAAAGGCGTCTGCGCCTCCGCCGCATTTCAAGCATACATGTTTCCACACTTCCCGGGACATTCTATCCCAGGAGGTGGATTTATATGAAGCGGGCAGCCGACTTGCTCAATTCCTTCCGGCAGCACTGGAAAAAGGGGATGCAGGCCTACTCTGCGTTTATGGAGAAACAGGGCTTTTATCTGGTGCTCACCATCTGTGTTCTGGTGATTGTGGGCACCGCCGTATGGACCCGGGCAGCCCGCACCCCGGAGCCGCCTCCGACTGCCGACTTGGGCCAGGCCGCGGATATGCCGTATGAGGGCGTTCAGCGCCTGCAGGATGTGACGGCCCTCCCTTCCGCCACCAGATTATTGCCCACACCCACCCCGGCCCCGCCTTTTTTACGGCCTGTCCCGGGGGCGGTATCCAGAAGCTTTGACGCCATCCGCCCCGCATATTTTGAGGCCGCAAATCTGTGGCAGCTTCACAGCGCCTGCGATTATGCGGCCAAGACGGGCGACGTGGTAAAAGCCATGGACGATGGCACGGTGGTGGGCATTTCCGACAGCGGCATGCTGGGCAAGTCCGTCACCATCCAGCATTCACGCGGCATCGTAGCCCTATACGGAGGGCTTTCCATGAACAGCTATATAAAGCTGGGTGACCCGGTAAAGCGCGACCAGGCCATCGGCCATGTGGGCAATACCACTTTGTTTGAAACCGACGCCGGCCCCCATCTGCATCTTTTTGTGACCAGAGACGGCCATCCCATCGACCCGGAATCACTTTTTACAAGTAACATGGAATGAGCGTATTGCATATCTTGAAATCGTATGGTATGATTTTAATACATTTTAATACATCTTATTTTTGGAGGCGCTTGATCTATGTGCGGAATCGTAGGCTATATCGGTAAAAAGGATGCCGTGCCTATTTTAATGGAGGGGCTTTCACGCCTGGAATACAGGGGCTATGACAGCGCGGGCATCGCCGTGCTGGAGGGAGACCGCGTAACGGTGCGCAAGGCCAAGGGCAGGCTGCGCCATCTGGATGAATTGCTGGAGGAGAAGCCTGTTTCCGGCCTTCTGGGCATTGGCCATACCCGGTGGGCAACCCATGGCGAGCCCAGCGACTTGAATGCCCACCCCCACACGGATGTAAAAGGGCGCATCGCCGTGGTGCACAACGGCATCATCGAAAACCATGAATCGCTGCGCCGGTATCTTTTAAGCGCGGGGTGCCGCTTCGTATCCCAAACGGATACCGAAGTGGTAGCCCATCTATTGAACCACCTGTACGAAGGCGACATGCTCAAGGCCATCACGCAGGCCATAGGCATGCTGGAGGGCAGCTTTGCGCTGGCCATCCTGTCTTTGGATGAGCCGGAGGCTCTTTTCTGCGTGCGCAAGGACAGCCCGCTGGTCATCGGTGCCGGGCGCGGCGAGCAGTTCATCGCCTCCGACATCCCGGCCATATTAAGCTATACCCGGGATGTAATTCTGTTGGAGGATAAGGAGATCGCGCTTTTGCGGCGGGACGGCATCTCACTGTACGATCCCTATGGCCGCAGCAAGGAATACGCCGTCTTCCACGTGGATTGGGATGTGTCCGCCGCGGAAAAAGGCGGGTATGCGCACTTCATGCTCAAGGAAATCAACGAGGAGCCGGACTCCCTTCAAAAAACGCTTGGCGCTCATGTGGATACGGCGAAAAAACAAATCCGGGAGCATAGCCTGCCCCTGGGCGCACAGGAGGCCAGAAGCCTTCAAAAGCTGACCATCGTAGCCTGCGGCACGGCCTATCACGCATCGGTGATGGGCAAATATATGATCGAGCGGCTGGCCAAATTGCCGGTAGATGTAGATATCGCCTCGGAATTCCGTTACCGCGACCCCATTATAAGCACCGGGGAGGCTTTCCTGGCCGTATCGCAAAGCGGCGAGACGGCGGACACCCTGGCCGCCCTCAGGGAAGCCCGTAAACGCGGCGCGAAGGTTCTGGCCCTGACCAACGTGGTGGGTTCTTCCATTGCCAGAGATGCCGGGGAAAGCGCTGTAATGTACACCTGGGCCGGCCCGGAGATAGCGGTAGCCAGCACAAAGGCCTATATCACACAGGTGGAAATGCTGGCGCTCATGGCCATCGATCTGGCCTTCAAGCGGGGCAACATCTCTGCCGGTGAATATGAAAACCTGCTCACGGATTTAATCGCCCTGCCCGCGCTGGCCTCGCAGGTGCTTCTGAACAAGGAGGCCATGCAGCGTTTCGCCGACCGCAACAAGGATCAGAAGCACGTCTTCTTCATGGGCCGAGGCCTGGATTACGCATTGGCCATGGAAGCGTCCTTAAAGCTCAAAGAGGTCTCCTATATTTTCAGCGAAGCTTATGCCGCAGGCGAACTGAAGCACGGAACCATCGCCCTGATCGAGCCTGGCACGCTGGTGGTGGTAATTCTAACCCAGCAAAGCCTGAAGGACAAAACCCTCTCCAACGTCCGGGAGGTCAAGGCCCGGGGCGCCAGGGTGCTGCTCGTCGCGTCCGAATCGGTGGCGGAGCACGCCTCCTGCGAGGCCGACGAGGTTTGGCTGGTACCCGATACAAACGATATGTTCCTGCCCCTTTTAGCCATTATCCCCCTGCAGCTGCTGGCGTACTATATGGCTGTGGAGCGGGGCTGCGATGTCGATAAACCAAGGAATCTGGCCAAGAGCGTTACCGTGGAGTGACGCCAGCGCGGCAGCGTGCCCTGAACCGGCCAAGCGGGTGTGCCCCTTGGCCGCGTCCGCGTTACGCAGCCTTCTTCCTTTTGAATGGCATTATGCAAAATGCAGTATTGGAGCGACAGCCTTTGCATTCACTGTTGGCCGGGCATAGGCAGGGAATGCGGGGCAGCCGCTCAACGGCGTGCGCCCCCGGAAGCCATTTTGGACAAAGGGGCATTCCGCGTGTATAATGGATGGTGAAAATTGAGAATAGCGTGTCTTAAGGAGGACATGGTTAATGAAGGAACCCATCCTGGTCATCATGGCTGCCGGCATGGGCAGCCGCTACGGCGGTTTAAAGCAAATGGATCCGGTGGGCGAAAATGGGGAACTGATCATCGACTACTCCCTCTACGATGCCTATCAGGCGGGGTTCCGCCGTGTAATATTCATACTGAAAAAAGAAAATGAGGCGCTTTTCCGCCGCTTGATCGGCGATAAAATTGAAAAGCGCATGGAAGTGGCATACGTGTTCCAGTCTCTGGACGCGCTGCCCAAAGGTTTTTCTGTCCCGCAAGGGCGCGTAAAGCCCTGGGGCACCGGCCATGCGGTGCTGTGCGCCAGGGACGCGGCGGATGCGCCCTTTGCCGTCATCAATGCCGACGACTTTTACGGCCGGGAGGCCTATGACCAGATGTACGGCTTTTTGAAATCCGTTCAGTCCGGCGGCGCGTACCGCTGCGCGATGGTGGGATACCCCCTGGAAAACACGCTGTCCGACCAGGGCTCCGTAGCCCGGGGCGTATGCGAGCTTGACGCGGCGGGGCAGTTGATCTCCATCCGGGAGCGTACCCATATCATCAAAACCATCGAAGGCCCTCTGTATACCGAGGACAGGCAAACGTACCACCGGCTGCCGGAGAATTCCATCGTATCCATGAACCTTTTCGGCTTTCATCCAGATATTTTTAAGGAACTGGCGCTGGAGTTCGATGTATTCCTGCGCGATACGCTTCCCAATAACCTGCTAACGGCAGAATTCTACCTGCCGGTGGTGGCGGGCAACCTGCCCAGCAAGGGCATCGCACAGGTGAAGGTTTTGCATTCCACCGCCCATTGGTACGGCGTCACCTACCGGGAGGACCGGGACACCGTGGTCAGCGCCCTTCGCCGCATGACGGTTACGGGGCAATACCCGGAGCAGCTGTGGGATTGATGTATATCGCGTCATCATGCCCCAGGGGATTGCCGTGCTGACCGCATCGTTGCATCACGCTTCAAAGGGATAGCACCCGAAGGTCCAGGGCTCCGTAGCCGAAGCGCCGCCTGTGGCTCCGGAGCATCACCCCCGCCTGTGGCGGATTAGGGTGATGCAGAGGAGGCTGGCCCGAAGGTCCAGGGCGACCGGAAAGCCCTGGTCGCCCTTTAAGGGGCGAAATCCCTGCCTCCAGAAGTTTTGCATCCGAAGGTCCAGGCTCCGTAATCCCGACCCCGCCTGTGGCGGATGAAGCGAGGCGGAGGAGGCTGGCCCGAAGGTCCAGGGCGACCGGAAAGCCCTGGTCGTGCCCGTAGGCACGAAACCCCTTCTGCTTGTCTTAAGTCAAAATGGCAATAATCATGTAGAAGATGACATCCGAAGGTCCAGGGCTCCGTAACCCCGACCCCGCCTGAGGTGGGAATGGGAGGGCTGAAGGAGACCTGCGAAACAGGCTCCGGAATCGAGCGCCGACTGTGTCGGATGAAGCGAGATGAAGGAGGCCGGCGAAACAAGCCGTGG
>JAEWNM010000142.1 GCA_023392755.1 Bacillota bacterium | reverse complement strand
TTCCGTGGGGATGCGGCGCGCGCCGCATCCCCACGGAACCCTCCGCGGCTTATGCCCGCGGTAACGTACAGGTTACGGCGCCATTACGGCTGAGCGTACGTGACCCTGATACGGAAGGTGTCGCTGTACACGATCGGCTGCCCATCATCAAAATCATCGTAAGCATCATTGATCGTGAAAGAGACTTCGAGCACCCCGGTTCCACCCGCCGGAATGGTTTCAGCCGAAGATCTGACCATGATGAAGTTTATCGCATCGTACGGGCCGAGCGGCTGACGCGTACTTACCAGGTCTGTAAGCTTGGCATCCAGTGTTCCGTTGTTTTTGATGGTCAGATACACTGTGCGCGTTTCGCCAGGCACAATGCCATTTACCGTAAAGCAAACATCATCGGTGCCAAGGCCCATGACGGGATCCATCTGGCCGTTGCAGCTTGCTTCTTTAAAATACACATCGAACGTAGCGGTTTTCGCGGTACCCAAGGCCACCAGCGAATCGCTCCACGCGGCGTAGCCGACAGCGGTGACCAGCATCATGACCACCATGGTGAGAACGACCAGCTTTTTCTTGGTATTCATGCTTTTTCTCCTTCTCATTCCCTGTTTTTGTGTTGTACCTGGATGGGTATCCAGCCGGGGTAAGTATGCCGCGCCCAGGCCGGGATCAGGCCACCGTGCACTGCAGCCGGACCTTTGCTTTCGCTTTGAGCCATAGGCGTGCCCCTCTCCTGCCCTTGCCTGCCCGCCCTCATACCAAAGCGGCTGACAACAAAGCAAGAGGCTGCCGCGAAACCGCGGCTTTCCTGCTGCCGCCGCATTTCGCAACAACCCCTCCATACAGTGAACAATCCCTTTTCAGAGAATAGCAACCCGCCTTATGCCCGCTTCCTCGCGGTAGCATAAACGGCCATGCTGTCCACCCCGGCAAGGCTGACGCCAAATAGCCTCCATTCCGGCGCCATTTCCCCGCAGCCCCGGCCATGTTGACCCGGTGCGTGGGGTGGAACCCTTTCGGCGGCGTAAGCCGCCTGTTCGGTAGCAAGGCTGCCATGCAGTATAGCCTGCGAAGGCCCTGTTGCTTTGCGTCCCAAGCTTTCGCCTGGTTTGCCAGTATCGCGTGAAAGAGCCCGAGGGCATAGCCGCCGGAAAACGGATTGCGGCTGCCTGTCACACGGTTTCGTCCATTTATCCATAACGGCTCATAAAGCCGCCAAATGGATCCTGCTTGTCCCTGCCGGTGGCCGCGCCCCGCCGCTGAACCGGAACCCATGATACATATCACGGATTCCCAAGCCAGGGGGCCAGCCTCCCACAGCAAGACTTTTCCAGCTTTTTATCCCTCTAAAAATCCAAAGCGCGCCCCATATTATTCCAGGGGCTAAGCTTTTTCAAAACCCCCTGCCCGCGCCTTCCTATGCAGGAACGGCTGATTGCTTCCACTGCTTTCCAAGCGTATCCTGCCCTCTTTCCGGCGCGAGTATACTACATTCTTCCATCATTGTAAATACTATTTCTGTCAATTCTTACATATACTCCCTTATTCGACAAAGGTTCTTATAATGTCCGTATGGATGCAGCGCCGTTATACAATGCGCCAAAAACGGCCGTTGCGGATGGCGAAAACTGAAAAATGCACTGTCATTTGACATTGAACAAGCCCTGTGCTACCATAACAAGCGTCGATTTTCCATGCTTTAACGTTTCCTAGGAGGCCCGGCTATGCATCAGGAGCTTCCCGTGCTGCCCACATGGAAGGGGCCGCTGTCCCACCCCTTTTACAGTTTCGTAATCAAGCGTATCCTGGATATTGCGCTGGCGCTTGTACTGCTCGTTCCCGGCCTTATATTGATGATACCCGTCGCCATCGCGGTCAGGCTGGATTCACCCGGCCCGGTGTTTTACCGGGCGCCCAGGGGCGGATACCGGAACAAGACCTTTATGATCTTTAAATTCCGGACCATGGTCAGGGATGCAGACAAGACCGGCGGCACCACCGCCCTGAACGACGCCAGGGTGACGCGGGTGGGCCGCATCCTCCGCAAGACGAAGCTGGATGAAATTCCCCAATTGCTCAACATACTTAAGGGAGAAATGAGCTTCATAGGCCCCAGGCCGGAGCTGCTTTTGTATACCACGCAGTATACCCCGGAACAGGAGTGCATCCTGTGGGTGCGCCCCGGCATCAGCGATGAAAGCTCTTTGGTTTACATCAACCAGGATGAGCTGCTGGGCACGGAAAACCCCGTGGAGAACTATGAAAAGCACATTCTTGCCAACAAAAACGCGTTGCGCGTGAAGTATGCCTTGAATCAAAGCTTCCTATTGGATATGAAGCTGTTTTTGCGCACCGTCGCCGGGGTGTTCAAAAAAGCGCGGCGGGTGGTTAGGGAGGAGGCTCGAAAGGCCGACCCCGGAAAGGAACATGCATGACCGCTGTATCCAGCGAAAAGCTGGCCTATGCCATCAAACGCCACGGCCTTGAAATGACGCACCTGTCCCACGGCTCCCATATCGGGGCCATTTTGTCGGTTGCGGATATTATGGCCGTTTTATACGCCGA
>JAEWNM010000136.1 GCA_023392755.1 Bacillota bacterium | reverse complement strand
AATCTATGGTATTGATGCCGGTATTGTGGACCGTGAACTGCTGCTTTGTGCGAAGCTGCTGGGTGATGAATATCATATGAAGATTGGGGTTCTTGTGCATGGAAAAAACGCTCATCAGCTCACGGGGGATATCGCAGTTGACCAGTTGGTAATTATCGATCACCAGATATGTTTCCGCCTGACAGACAAAATCCCGCAAAAGCGCCGTCATATACAGAAGCGTTTCCATGGTAGGCATCTCAAGGCTTTTCAGGTTGGCGGCAATTTCGCCGTTCACGTTGGCCAGCAGTTCGCATATGCCCCGCCACGCCATGGAGGCCGGTTCCCCCAAACAGGTGTACCAGTATTCACAGGCACCCTTTGGAAGGTTCTCCCGCAAATATTCCCTTACAGCCGTTGTTTTGCCAAAACCGGAGGGCGCTTCCACGATGGTCAGGGGATAATGCGGTATCTGATCCAGCCGCCGCTTCAGCCTGTTTGAAAAGTAATACATTTTCTTTGCGTTCACTTTTGCTGTCATACTTCTTCCCCCTTTAAGCCGGGAGAATTTTCCTTCTTTCGTTCAAGCATTAATATAAATCTATTACTATTATGAATTTCTCCAAAAGACAGCGAATTTTAAGCATTTTTCGCCATCATGGATAATTTTTTTTACACAGGCCTTTCATGCGGCCCACTGCACGCCATCGGGCAGTGGCATTGTCCGCAATTTTTCTTCTCTTTGTTTTCTTCACCAGAGGGGATTCGCCATTCACTCCCGTCTGCCTCATAGTATATTACATTTATTCGCAAATTCCAACAATTTGAAACAGATTAGCCGTAACTAATATTACATTTTGGCGTTTTGAACGCAATCTCTCAACATAATTTGAATTGTTTTACACGTTTTTGGCTGCCATTTCGATAAATGCGGATAAAAAAAGCCAACAAAAAACCGTCTCTATCGAGACGGGTCGTGGTGCCGAAGGCGGGACTTGAACCCGCACGGGAGTTACCCCAATGGATTTTGAGTCCATCACGTCTGCCATTCCATCACTTCGGCGTGTGACGAAAAACATTATAGCATGATTCCCTTGGCTGCGCAAGACCTGGAAACAACTTTCCGGAAGCAGGAAAGCGCGGGGAAAGGGCACGGCCTTGGGCAACGTACGCACTTGATGCAAGCCATGGCCTGACAGCACAGCCGCTATGGCGGCACCGGCCTTCCGGCATCAGCCGCGGCACGCTCACCCCTTGATTCTTTGAAGGAACTCCGCCTCATCCAATACGGGGATCATAAGCTCCCGCGCCTTTGAAAGCTTGCTGCCCGCGTTTTCGCCGCAGAGCACAAAGGCTGTCTTGCGGCTGACACTGCCCGCCGCCACGCCGCCATGCCTGCGTATGAGGTCCTCCGCCTCGGTGCGGGACAGTGTGGGCAGCGTGCCCGTTACCACAACGGTGAGGCCTTCTAAAACCCCGCCCTCCGCCTTTTTCGCATCCCTTGGCGCAACGCCCGCGGCCAAAAGACGGTTGACCATATCAATATTTTCCGGAAAGGAGAAAAAATCAGCGATGCTTTGGGCCACCACGTCCCCCACCTCGGGTATGGCTGTCAGTTCCTCCTGGGCGGCAGCCATCAGTTGATCCAGCGATCCGAAATGGCCGGCCAGGTCACGGGCGGTTTTACGGCCTACATTGGGTATGCCCAGCGCGAACAGGAAGGCGTCCAGCGGGCAGCTGCGGCTTGCTTCCAGCTCCTTGAGGAGGTTGTCGGCCCGCTTTTTCTGAAACCCTTCCAGGGACAAAAGCTGTTCCTTGGTAAGGGCGTACAGCCCGGCCGGGTCTTTTATGCCAAAAGAATCATATAAAAGGCCTGCCGTTTTTTCCGAAAAGCTCTCGATGTCCATGGCGTCACGCCCGGCAAAATGGGCGATACGCGCCACCGCCTGGGGCCGGCAGGTGAGCCTGTTCATACAGTACAAATGCGCACCCCGCTCGGTTACCGGCCCGCCGCAGGAGGGGCATCTGTCCGGCTTGACAATTTCCATTTCGCCAGGTTCAGGCTCGCCCGCACGGCCCATGATCTCGGGGATCACGTCGTTGGAGCGGCGTATCCATACCTTGGCGCCGATGGCCACCCTTTTGCGTTGTATGTCGCCCCAGTTGTTCAGCGTGGCCCGCTTTACGGTAACGCCGCCAAAGTCCACCGGCGCAAGGTGGGCCAGGGGCGTCAGCTTGCCGGTGCGGCCCGGCTCCCACACCACGTTTTCCAGTGTTGTCATGTTTTCCTCGGCCTCGAACTTGTAGGCCACCGCCCAACGGGGAAACTTATCGGTATACCCCATGGCACCCCGCAGCCTGAAATCCGATACCTTTACCACCGCGCCGTCAATGAGAAAATCCAGTTCCTCGCGGCTTGATATAATTTCACGGATGCGGGCATGAAGCTCGTCGAGATTTTTCGCTTCCTTGCGGTAAGGGCTAAGAGGAAAGCCGTTCTCCTGAAGAAAGGCGGTCATACCCGCCTGATCCGTATACGGGATGCCTGCAGCGCCGCCATCGGGAGGCAGGATGGTGCCCACCTGGTAGAAAAAAGCATCCAGCCGGCGGGAGGCGGTAACTGCCGGGTCAAGATTGCGCAAGGCCCCGGCGGCGGCGTTGCGCGCGTTTTTTAGCGGCTCCTGCGCCGTTTCGTTATACTTTTTCAAAACCGACAGGCGCATGATGCATTCCCCCTGCACCTCCAAAAACCCTTTGTAGGGGATGGTCAGGGGCACAGAGCGCACCGTTCTGGCCTGGGGCAAAATCGCCTCCCCCACCTCGCCGTTGCCGCGGGTGGCGGCCTGTACAAGCTCGCCATGGTTATAGGTCAGGTTCAGGGTCAGCCCGTCCAACTTGTACTCCACAAAAAAGGTCATGCCGTCAACAGCGCCAGCCTGGGCGGCCAGCTTTTCCGTGCGCTGCACCCAGGCGGCGAGGCCCGCCGCGTCCTGCACCTTATCCATGCTCCATAGCCTGGTGATATGCCGGTGCTGCAAAAACACATTCAGCGGCTGTCCGCCAACCCGGTGGGTGGGCGAATCAGGAAGCCGCATGCCCGTTTCCTTTTCTAAAAGGACAAGCTCATCATAAAGCTTGTCCCACTGGGCATCCGACAAAATGGGGTCGTCCTGCTCGTAATAGGCACGGTTTGCTTTGCTGATGATATCCACCAGCTCACGCATGCGCGCACCGGGCATATGGGAAGGCTGCTCGTTTACCGCAGACATGGCCTGTTACTCTCCTACCTTCACAATGGGCGCAATGTTCAAGGCAAACTCCTTGACGCCATAGGCGGCAAACTCGATAACGATGCGGGCATCGCCGCCGCTGCCCCGCACCTCGATTACGTTCCCTTCGCCAAACTTGCGGTGCATTACCCGGTCGCCGGCCAGGAATAGGCTCTGCATGGCCGTTTTCTCCAGCTCTCTGGCCTTGGAGGGGGCAAACCCCTTCTGCACACCGGGTATCCCCAATGCCTGGGCGCTGGGCATAATCTGCGGTGTGCCAAAAGACAGCTCATGGGGCCGGGCCGAACGGGCAGGACGCTGGGGCGCGGGACGCTGCTGCTTTGGGCTGCCAAAGGATTTTTCCATCTTGGATATCCATTCGTCGTCCAGCAGGCGCTTGGGAATTTCATTGAGGAACCGGGAGGGCGGATTATGGTTCAGCTGGCTGAAAATCATGCGCTGGGAGGCATAGCTCAAATACAGACGCCGCTGGGCGCGGGTGATACCCACATAGCACAGGCGGCGCTCCTCCTCCAGGCGGTTTTCATCGCCGGTTGAACGGCTGGAGGGGAACAGCCCATCCTCCATGCCGGCCAGAAATACGATGGGAAACTCCAGCCCCTTGGCGCTGTGCAGCGTCATCAGCGTTACATATTTGGGGCTTTCCTCCGACTGGTCAAGATCGGTGACCAGGGATACATTTTCCAAAAAATCCTCCAGCATGGGATTTTCGGCCTGGCGTTCGAACTCCTCCACGGCGCCCACAAACTCCTGCATGTTTTCCACGCGGGTTTGGGCTTCCTCCGTATCCTCTTTTTGATATTCAGCCATGAGGCCCGTTTCGGCAAGCACCGCCCGCACAAACTCCGCAAGGCCCATGGATTCGCGCATGGCCACCAGCCGGTTCATGAGCAGCGCAAA
>JAEWNM010000312.1 GCA_023392755.1 Bacillota bacterium | reverse complement strand
CCGGCTTCCGGTATAACCGGAAGCAAATGGGTAGGCTTTGACAATTTTACGGATTTCTTCGGCGCTTACTATTTTGGACGGCTTTTACGAAACACCTTTCTTTTGAACTTATACAATTTGCTTTGGGGCTTTCCCATCCCCATCATCATGGCGATCCTGCTTAACCAATTTGAGCGGGCCCGCATGAAGAAGTTTACACAGACGGCCATTTACGTGCCGCATTTCATATCCACAGCGGTTATGGCCGGCATTTTGTATCTGTTTTTGTCGCCAACCAATGGCATCGTAAACCATTTCATCGAAGCATCGGGAAACAAGCCAATCAATTTCATGGTGGAGCCTGGTTGGTTCCGCACGCTGTTCGTCGGTACGGACATCTGGCAGCACGCCGGCTGGAATACGATCCTTTATATTGCCACGCTCACCGGCATTGATCCGGAGATATATGAGGCGGCTACCATTGACGGCGCCACAAAGCGCCAGAAGATACTGCATATTGACATCCCCTACCTGATTCCCATCGCTGTGATGATGCTCATCTTAAATTGCGGCAGCCTGCTGTCCAGCAACACCGACAAGGCGCTGCTGATGCAGACGCCGGGCAATATGGCCACATCGGACATCATCGGCGTGTATGTGTACGAGATGGGGCTGTCCAAGGCACAGTTCTCCTATACATCCGCTATCGGCCTGTTCATCAATGTGATCAATTTCGTGATGATCCTGTCTGTCAACTGGGTTTCCAGGCGCCTTAGCGAAACGAGTCTTTTCTGAAAGGAGCAGGGTCATGGACATCAATGCCGTCAAAAGAACAAACCATATCAAGAAAACCCGGGGCGACCGCATTTTCGATACGATCAATACATCTGTCTGGGTTGTTATTCTGGCTTTGATCCTGTATCCGCTATGGCTCATTATCATCGCGTCGGTATCAGACCCGGACGCGGTTGTGGCGGGCAGGGTTCTGTTGTACCCGGTGGATTTTTCGCTGATGGGTTATGAAGCAGTATTCCAGCAAAAGGAATTGTGGAATTCCTACCTGAATGCCGTTTATTATACGTTGGCGGGCTCTTCGCTAAGTGTTATCGTAACGCTGATGGCCGCTTACGCGCTGACCCGCCGCTTTGTGGGCAAGAACCTGTTTAGTTTCATGTTTGTATTTACCATGTTCTTTACCGGCGGCCTGATTCCCACATTCCTTACCATGCGCGATCTGGGCCTTCGCGACACACGGGCCCTGATGATTTTAATCAACTGCGTGTCTGTGTGGAATCTGATGGTTGCCAGAACCTATATCAAGACCACTATACCCAATGAATTGTATGAGGCGGCCGTGCTTGATGGTGCCAATCATATCAGCTACTTTGTCCGCGTGGTGCTGCCGCTTTCGGGAACCATTGTCGCAGTGCTGTCCGTGTACTATGGCGTAGCCCGCTGGAACGATTATTTCACCGCGCTGGTATATATCCGGGACCGCGCCAAGCTGCCTTTGCAGACAATCCTGCGTGAAATACTGGCCACGCTTCAGACAAGCACCTCCACCGATTCTTTTTTCAGCGCGTATGCCAACGATGTCAAGGGTATGACGGATGCCATTCGCAAGGCGCAGGTGGCGAAATACTGCTGCATCGTTGTATCCACGGCTCCGGCGGTGCTGCTGTACATCTTCATGCAGAAATATTTCGTCAAGGGAATTATGATCGGCTCGCTCAAGGGGTGATTTCACACAAGGCTCTCACCATCTGCGGATGGTGTATATAGCACCAATTTCGAAAGGGGAGGACTCCATGAAGAAGCTGCTTAGTACCCTGCTGGCCGCCATCCTGCTGCTGGCAACCGTCGGCGCCGCCGCCGAGGCCACGTATCCCATCGTTAAGGAACCCATTACCCTCAAAGTACTTCAGTATTGTCTTGAAAACCAGCAGGTGGATTTTGAAAACCTCTGGTTCTTCAAGGAACTGGAAGCCAAGACCAACATCAAGATCGAATGGGAAGTTGTCAAGGACGCCGATTGGAAGGCCAAGCTGAACCTGATGTTCGCTTCCGGCGAGTATCCTGACATCATCATCCGTGGTGAGATTGACAGCATCGAGGAGTACGGCGTGACCCAGGGCATTTTGGTGCCGCTGGATGACTATCTGGAAGAGAACATGCCCAATTACTATAGCCGCCTCCAGATGAACAATGCCAACGCCTCCATCCCCGCTTCCGATGGCAAGACGTATTGGATCGGCAACCTGACGGCGCAAAACGTCAACCATGATGGCAACCATTTCATCAACAAGGCCTGGCTGGATAAGCTCGGCTTGGAAGTGCCCAAGACCATCGACGAGTTGACCGAAGTGCTCCGCGCTTTCCGCGACAAGGATCCCAACGGCAACGGCCAGAAGGACGAGATTCCCATGTCCGCCGCCGACCTGATCCATCAAACCCAGGGCGTGTACACCCATTTTGCCAATTTTGGTGTGCCGCTTAACCGTTTTGTCTATGCCAACATCGACGATGACAACAAGGTGGTCTTCCCCGGCTACATGTCCGGTTTCCGCGCTGCCTGCGAATGGCTGAACCTGTGCTACAAGGAAGGGCTGCTGGATCCCGAGTCCA
The DNA here is from genome assembly GCA_023392755.1 of Bacillota bacterium. Taxonomy (GTDB): domain Bacteria; phylum Bacillota; class Clostridia; order Christensenellales; family Aristaeellaceae; genus JAEWAH01. The sequence continues at coordinate 6,304 of JAEWNM010000312.1, read as the reverse complement.
TCACTCAGGATTCCAATGTCTGGGGCACAAAAATGAATGCTGGCCAGGTGGGCTACACCACGTACCTGCGCCTGATCAACACCGCGCTTACGCCGGAGATATCCGCGCAGTTCACCTCCCTCATTCCCCCGGCCAGCGAGTTTGGCGTTTCAGTACCCCGCATCCTGGAGGTGCCTTCCATGGGCGCGGCTCTGACCATCGCTAATGAGCACATCCCGGAAACCCTCCGCTGGCTGGATGCCCAGTTTGAAACCGAGACCATGATGGTCAGCGTCAACGGCCCCGTCAAGGAAGGCGGACCCATCCCGCCCACCATGGGATTCAATGAGGAAGGCAAATACAAGATACTGTCCATCCCCGAGAACAACGGCCTGTACCAGTACGTACCGGTCTACCATGGGCAGTTCTTCGCCCCCGGCGACTACTACTTTGACATTTACGAAATGCCCCCCCACCGTGTGGAGCGCTACAACTACAGCAAGGAGTACGAGGAAGCCGGCGTGCTGGAAAAGAACTCCTACTACTATCTGTACAGGCTGGTCAAGATGGACGCCGAGAGCCAGCTCGAGGCGACCCGCCTGTTCAACGAAATCGAGAAGTTCATGAAGGAGTCCATTGCCAACTTCATTACCAACGGCGTGACGGATGAAAATTGGCAGACGTTCCTGGATACGGCCAAGGCTGTCGGCGCGGACCGTTATGTGGAGCTGTATCAGGCTGCCTATGACAACTATCTTGCAAAAAACAAATAGCCGTCTTGTAAACCCTGGTGGGCCATGCTAGAATAAGAATATGGCTGCCACGGCTATGCCGCAGCGCTTTTGCGCTGCGGCATCAGCCGTGTGCTGGCATCGGGGAGCGTGTTCCATGAGAAGGAAGAGCATATTCCATTCCATTTTGCTGCGCTACATGATATCCTATGCAGCGATTATGGCGGTGCTCTTCATTGGCGTAGGCATATATATGAATAACGTCTATGTCAGCACCGTGCGTTCGGACACGGTGGAAAGCAATATCAACAAGCTGGGCAGGATCAGATACCAGAACGAGGCGAATCTTACAACGCTGCTCAGCGTTGGCAGGCAAATCGGCCTTTCGCCCTATATCCGTTCCTTCAAGCTGGCCAACGAGCCTATGCGGGCCTACCATCTCAAGCTGCAATTGCTGCCCTATACGACGACCATAGACTTTTTTGACCAGCTTTACCTGATCTTCAATGAAGATGAGTACCTGTATTCCTCCGCCACCTCCGTGGGGCTTGAGATGTTTCTGTATAAGCTGATGCTCTTTGAGCATACACAGCCGGAAGCGCTGCGCCTGGCGCTGCGCAGGCAGGACAACAGCATGACGATTCTTCCCGCCCAGAACGTGAGCAGCATTTTGACCGACGGCGTCAACAACCGCATGGTAGCGGTTATCGCTCCCCTTTCCATGGCGGATCGGCTCAACTCCGGCAATATTCTCTTTCTTATCAACGAAGGCACCTACCATCAGATGTTCGCTGATGAGATATACGAGCCGCGCAACACCTACATTTTTTACGGCGATGCGACGCTGGCGGCAGGGCGTGGCCTTGACGTGCCGGATGATCTGATTCTGGCGGAGACGAGGGAAAATCGAGATATGCTGGCCAAAGATTTTTCGTACGGCGGCCGGCAGTATTTGCTCATTGCCCAGCGCGGGCACAAATTCAATATGCAGTATGTTACCCTGATTCCCATGGAGACCGTGTGGAAGGATATGAACAGGGCGCAGCTTGGCTTGGGCATGTTTCTGTTTGCGCTGAGCATTCCCTGCATGGCGCTCACAATCTACTTTTCCAGACGACATACGAAGCCTATCAAGGAATTGCGCTACCTGTTCTCCTCCGCTGTGCCGGAAAAGGATGATTTTGAGGCCATCCAAAGCGGCATTGAGGAGTTGGTGGACAAGAATGAGGATTTAAACACGCGGCTGGATCAGAGTCTGCCTGTGCGCAAGGCCAATTTCGTCAAGGATTTTGTCAAGGGCAGCTATCCCGCCAGAACGGATGCCGTTCGGGCCGCCGGGCAGTTGGATATGGAGATAGACAAAGCTTTTTTTGCGGTATCGCTGATTGGCGCGCCTTCCCGGGACGGAGGCCAGCCGAATATGGATAAAATCGCCGCGCAGCTGGGCGGCAATGTTACTGGCTATTATGTGGAGCTGTTTGCGCTGGAGCAATTTATGTTCGTGCTCTTTGCCGATACGGCCGATGTGCTGGACAAGTGGGCCTGGCAGGTGCAAAATGATTTGATGGTATCAAAGGCGGGCGTGGCCGTAGCCATAAGCAATGTGCACCGTGATTTTGTCCACGCAGGAAACGCTTATCTGGAGGCGAGCACCGCTTATGACAACCGGTTCGTCATGGGCAATGCCCATGTGCTGCGCTTCTCTGATGTCAGCGCGGCGGCCAAGGATATCGTACCCTTTACCCGCAGCTATCTGGACGGCTTCCGCAAAGCGCTGAGGGCGGGGGACGATCGTGCCTTGAGCGACCGCATGGACGAGCTTTTTCATTATCTTGGCAGCACGGAGCTGTCGCTGTTTGCTTTTCGCATGATCTACAACAACGTAATCGGCGCCATGCTCAGCGAGCATTTGGACAGGCACAGCGACAGCATGGATGCCCTGCAGTACTACGATGTGTTTACGCTGTCCGGCTGCCGCTCCATTGCCGATCTGGACGATCTTTTGCGCAAGCTCTGCCGCGATATCCTGTCCCACGGTGAACCGGAAAGCGCGCAGACCCATCCGGTAATACGCGACATCATCGCCTATATGCACCAGCATTATGCCGATCCGCTGCTCAGCATGAGCGCCATGGCCGATGCCTATGGCATAAGCGCGGTGCGTCTGTCGCTGGATTTCAAGGAATTATACGGCATGAATCCTTCGGAATACCTGCTTTTGCTGCGGATGGAAAGGGCGAAGGAATTACTTGGCGGGACAAAAATGTCTGTCAAGGAAATTGGTCTCGCGGTGGGGTATTATGATGCGTCCGGTTTTATCCGCAGATTCAGGCAGCACATGGCCATGACGCCGGCGCAGTACCGGCAGATGATAGGACAAAAGGAAGACGCGTCCAAGGACGCGACTGAATAATGGGGGGAAATATATGCATTATGCACAAGGTAGGGTACAGGGATTGAAGGTTGCCTATATCGGCGGCGGTTCACGGGGATGGGCCTGGGGGTTTATGAAGGATTTAGCCATGGACGCGCAGATGGACGGCGTTGTCCGCCTGTATGACATCGACCGGGACGCGGCGGAGAAAAACCGGCAAATCGGCGGCATGATATCGGCACATTCCGGCGCAAAAGCCAAATGGCGCTATGAGGTGAGCGAAACGCTTGCCCAGGCGCTTTCCGGCGTTGATTTTGTCGTGATATCCATACTGCCCGGAACGTTCAGGGAAATGCGCTCGGATGTGCACTGCCCGGAGGCATACGGCGTGTGGCAGCCGGTGGGCGACACGGTGGGCCCCGGCGGGTTTATGCGCGCCATGCGCACCGTGCCCATGTTTGTTCAGATTGCCCAAGCGATACGCGACCACGCGCCGGATGCATGGGTTATCAACTACACAAACCCCATGACGGTGTGCATGCGCACGCTGTACGCGGTCTTCCCGGCGATCCGGGCGTTCGGCTGCTGCCATGAGGTGTTCGGCACCCAAAAGCTGCTGGCGGCCATGCTGGAGGATATGGAAGGGATAAAGGGCGCGGAGCGCGCGGATATCAAAACCGGCGTGACGGGCATCAACCATTTCACCTGGCTGTACAGCGCCAGCTATCAGGGGTATGACCTGTTCCCGCTGTATGAAAGGTTTGTCAACAAGTATTATGAGACGGGCTTCACAAAGGGCAAGGATGAAAACTGGATGAACAACTCCTTCGAGTGCTCCCACCGCGTGAAGTTCGATTTGTTCCGGCGCTATGGCCTGATCGCGGCTGCCGGGGACCGCCACCTGGCGGAATTTATGCCGCCGTGGTACTTGAAGAACCCCGAAACGGCGCGCGCCTGGGGCTTTGGCCTGACCACCGTGGATTGGCGGGAGGCGGATTTGGATAAGCGGCTGCAAAAGCGGGAAGCGCTGTTGAGCGGCAAAGAACCTGTTACGCTGGACGGCTCCGGCGAGGAAGGGCACCTTTTGATCAAGGCGCTGCTGGGGCTTGGCGATATGGTATCCAACGTCAATATCCCCAACCGCGGCCAAATCGCGAATCTGCCGATGGACGCTGTGGTGGAGACAAACGCGCTGTTCCGTAAAAATGAAATCGCCCCCGTACTGGCCGGTGCGCTGCCACAGGGCGTGGACGCCCTTGTCATGCGCCATGTGCTGGGGCAGGAAACGGCGGTGAAGGCCGCCAGGACAAGGGATTATTCGCTTGCGCTTCGCGCCTTTTTGAATGACCCGCAGATGGCGGCCGTCAGCCCTGCGGACGGGGAGCGCCTGTTCAGGGAGATGCTTGGCAATACGGCGGAATACCTGCCCGTGGAATGGGAAGCCGCCCTCAGGTAATATAACGGAAAAACAGCCTGCCCGGCACTTGCGTGCGCAAGCGCCGGGCAGGCTGTTTTTTGGATGCCGCTCAGTAAGCGACCCGCAGCGTTTTGATTTCAAAGGGCCGGAACGTGAGGGAAACGGTTTCCCCGGTTTCAAGGACCTGCTGCTCCTCCTCCAGCATATTGGTAAGGGTAAGGCCCGTTACGGGATGGCCGAAGGAGAGGGAAGCGTTTGTATACGCGCCGGTGGCCTCGTACAGCCGCAGTATATAGGCGCGGGCCGCGTCCTCGCAGGGCTTTGCCGTTTCCGCCAGTACGTTTGGAGCATCCACCCTTACAAGGGATGGCAACGCGCCGGCCCCGTCCTTGATGTGGGGGAGGTAATTGAAGCGGTAGGCCGGCTGCACCACCGTTTGGGCCGAGAAGCCGCCCGCGTGGGGCAGTATGGCGTACCTTAAAACGTGCAGGCCCCGGTCGCCCATACGGTCCGGGCGCTCGCCGCCCTTGTGCAGCGACAGGCGCATGGAGCCTTCGTTTACGGAAAGACCATACTTGCTGTCGTTAAGCAGCGCCAGGCCGTACCCTGTTTCCGACAGGTCGGAATACTTGTGGTTGCAGGTTTCGAACCTTGCCTTTTCCGTGACGCTGCCGCGGTGGTTGCTGCGGCGGATGAAACCGAACTGTATCTCGTTGCGGACCCCGTCGCACATAAGCGCCGTATCGAAGGCGGCTTTGAGGAAACGGTGCCCGTCCTGCCAATCGATGACGGTATCAAAGGTTATAAGCGGGCTGGCCGCATCAAATACCATGTCCTGGGTGAGGGTGGACAGCGGCGTTATCTGATACGTGCTTCGGATGCGAAGCTCCACCGGGCCGATGCCCGCGACTTCACGTTTTATGAGCCTGCCGGCTTCGGTGAATTTCTGCTCCAGGTCGGCGTCTATATCCCAGTTATCCCAGGCGGCGGGAAGGTCCTCCGCCACGAGGAAGGTGTTGAAGGCGAAGCCGTCCCGGGCTACCAGCTCCCTGCCGGCGACAAGGTCCACAAAGGATGACATGGCGCCGCTGCCGTTAAAGCGCACATTGGCAAAGGGTGTTTCAAGGGTATCGCCCGTTAGGTGGAAGGGGCCTTCGCCGGAAGGCACTTCTCCCTTTTCCCATGTAAGGACCGCGGAGCCGAACGCCGGCATTAAAACGCCGCCTACCGCCAGCGTCTCCTGCCCGTCAAGGCCCGAAAACCGCTGCTGGGGGAAGCCGCCGGCGATGCGCATTCCCGGCCGCCCTTTTAGGTACACCGTCTCGCGGCGGTCAAAGGACAGGGTGTTGAAAAGCGTAACGGCATTGTCCCCGCCCTGCGCGGCAAGAAGCTGTGCAATCTGCTCCCCGGCTGCCTTGATGGCCTGGGAGGTTTCGGCGATGGACTGGACGTGGGCGCTGTTTATGCAGGTGCCGGGAAGAATGTCATGAAACTGGTTGGTAAGCAGCGTGTTCATGAGGGGGTTGATTTTTTCCCCGTCGGCGGCCTTGCCGTGAAGCACCGCATCGCGGACGGTGAACAGCTCCAGGTCGTGCAGCGCAATTTCCAAAAGCCTGTTGTTGCGCTTGATTTGGTGCTGGTTGGTAAGCGTGCCTCTGTGAAGCTCCAGGTACAGTTCGCCGGCGTAGAGCGTGGGTTCCCTGATCTCGCTTTCCAGCCTTTGCATGAAGCGGCTTACGCTTGTATGCTCCGAACGGGGCACACCCTCCAGGTCGTGAAGGCGCCGGCTCATTTCGATCATTT
>JAEWNM010000318.1 GCA_023392755.1 Bacillota bacterium | reverse complement strand
CTTTATGAGAAAATTGCGTTCGCTGGCCGCCGGAGCTTTGGTGCTTGTGACGCTCACCGGCTGTGCCATGCTTACCGGGAACCGCGCACTGATGGAGTCCACCCCGGCGCCTACCGGGGATGTAGTTACCATTTCCCGGGAGGAATATGAGCGCCTCCAGCAGTATAAGGACCTGGATGAGCTTTTGCAGGTTGTTCAGAAGCACTACTATCAGGAACCGGACGTGGATGCGCTCATCGAAAATGCGCAGCGCGGGCTGCTTTTTGGCTTGAACGACCCCTATTCATTTTATTACAGCCCCGAGGAATATGCCCAGCAATGGGAGGATGACAAGGGCGAATATGCGGGTATCGGCATTCAGATTTCCGCCAATTTTGACACGATGCTCTGTACGGTGATTCGTGTGTTCAAGGGCAGCCCGGCCGAGGCGGCAGGCATCCGCAAGGGCGATATTCTCAAGCAGGTGGATGACCTTTTGGTGGATGCCTATAACCTGGATGACGCGGTGGACATCATGCGCGGAGCCTTGGGCGAAACCGTTGAGGTCACCATGCGCCGGGGAACGGAATCAATACCCTTTACGGTACCCAGGGCCAATGTTCACGTGAACCGGGTGGAATCGGTGATGCTGGACGGGAATATCGGCGTGGTCAGCCTGTATGAGTTCGCGGGGGATTGCCGAACCGCCTTTATGGGAGCTGTTGACAAGCTGCAAAGCGAGGGAGTCAAAGGCCTGATCATAGACCTGAGGGATAATCCCGGCGGTTGGGTGGATGACGCCGTAGCCATTGCCGATATGTTCCTGCCGGAAGTAACGGTCTGCTACACGGAAGACCGGATTGGACAACGGGAATACACTACCGCCCAGGCAGGTCAGATTGAGTTGCCGCTGGCTGTGCTTGTGAACGAAAACTCCGCATCCGCCTCCGAGCTGTTGGCCGGGGCGCTTCAGGACCATGGCGTGGCCACCATCGTGGGGGTCACATCCTACGGCAAGGGTGTCATACAGTATGTGATTCCCGTCGGCAACAAGGGTGCCGGAATGCAATTGACCGTTGCGCAGTATTTTACCCCCAACGGCAACAAGGTGCAAAAAACGGGAATCACCCCGGATGTGGTTGCTGAATTGCCCGAGGGCGACACCGGCATCTACGAGACGGGGGATTTAAGCGATCCACAGCTGAGCAAAGCAGTGGAAGTGCTTAGGGAAAAGATGAAAGAATCGTCGATTTGACAGGAGGCTCGACAAACCCTAGCGGTAAACCGTGCGGGGGAGTGGGCTAAACAAATACTCCTGGTTGAGGGCCGAGGCGCGCCAAGGCCCAAGAGGGAAGGGGGAGCCATATGCACTTGATATTGGACAGCCGGTAATATGCCGTCTGTCCTTTTTTGGCTGGAAGGGGGAAAATGCGATGGCTGCACAGGAGCGGCTGGGATTTGTGGGTCTGGTGGTGGAGGACAGGGAGCAGGCGGCAAGGATCAACCTAATTCTCAGTGAATTTGGGGATATGATCAGGGGCCGCATCGGTGTTCCGGACAAGGAGACGGGTATAGGCGTCATCGGCCTGATTGTGGAGGGCTCCAATGACAGGATCGGGGCCATGACGGGAAAGCTTGGCAATGTAAGGGGCGTGCAGGTGAAAAGCGCCCTCACATCCGTTGAGCGCAAATCATAAGAAGCGGGAGGAGATTTGTTATGTCCTCAAAGAATATCAAACAATTGGTTACAGCTGCGGTGCTGCTGGCACTTACGCTGGCTTTTCAAAGCGGCATCAGGTTATTGATGGGTGAGCACATCATTTCCACCTACCTGATCAGCACGCTGGTTAACAGCTGCCTTATCCTGGCCGCCTGCCTTGTAAATCTATGGGCAGGGCTTTTGATTGCCGTAGCCGCGCCGCTGATGGCCCTTTTGCAGGGGCATGTGAAAGCGCCGCTCATGCTGCCCTTTTTAATGGCAGGGAATGCGGTGCCGGTGCTGCTGTACGGCATTTTCCCCGGAAGAAGCTTGCGCAAAACGGGACGGATGCCCATGCCTTCCTTTGCGGTGGCAGGCACGGCGGCGGCCGTTTTGAAGTTTGCGGTGATTGCGGTCGGAAACGCGCTGGTGCTGTCCACCAAGCAGGGCACGGTGCTCTGGGCGGCGCTGGGCGCAGGCGCGGGGCTGCAGGTGCAGCAGCTTGTTACGGCCCTCCTTGCCATGGCCGTTTGCTATGCGATTCTGCCCCGCATCAAAAAGGCTGTGGATTGACATAAAAAGCCGGGCTTCCCGTTTGTGCCGGAAGCCCGGTTTTTTTATAACCGTGTACAACTGGGCCGGTCCCTGCTGCCGCGCTCCACACGGTAAAATCCAATAAGGTTGCTTGGCTGGGACTGCATATAGACCTTCTTCACATCCTGTGTATTTTGCATATCGAAGCGGACGGAAAGACCGCAGCCTACGGCTACATCCCGGGGGGTGGCTACAACGCCAACCCGTACGCCGGCCCGCTTCAGGGCCGACTCAAAGCGCAGCACCTGCTGCCGGGAGCGGAAGGCAGCAATGCCGAAAATCTCATTCATAGGGTTAAATCCTCCTTCCCTCTTCATATAGTATACGGTCAAGCAGCACCGTGTGCGCGCAAAACCAGGGAAGAGAGGCCGGACGATGATCTATTTGGATAATGCAGCCACCAGCTTTCCCAAGCCGCCGCAGGTGGTCCGGGCCATGGCGGGTACGCTGAACCGCATCGGCGGGAACCCCGGCCGGGCAGGGCACCGCATCTCGCTGGCCGGCGGCCGCGTGCTCCGCGCCTGCCGTGACCAGTTGGCGGAAATGTTCCGCATGGAAAAGCCGGAACAGGTGATTTTCACCAGCAATTGCACGGATAGCCTGAACCTGGCCATCAGGGGCAGCCTGCACCAGGGCGACGAAGTGATTGTGAGCTACAGCGAGCACAACGCCGTGATGCGGGTGCTGACCGGCTATGAGCGCCAAGGCATGATTTCGCTGAAGGTATTGATGCCGGGGCAGGACGGGCTGCTCGCGCCGAATCAGCTGCAAGGCTTGATTGGCCCCAGAACGGCCCTTGTGGTATTAAACCACGCTTCCAACGTTACAGGCGTGGTGCAGCCGGTTAGCCGCCTCGGGCTTGTATGCCGGGATAGCGGAATACCCTGCCTGGTGGACGCGGCCCAGACGGCAGGCATACTGGATGTAAGCCCGAAGGCGCTGAACGCGGACATGGTTGCAATGGCGGGGCACAAGGGCCTTTTGGGCCCCCACGGCACGGGTGTGCTGTTGCTGAACCAGGGGATGATACCAAGGCCTTTCAGGGAGGGGGGGACGGGGTCACGGTCGGAAAGCATGCTGCAGCCGGAAGACCTGCCAGACAGATATGAAAGCGGCACAATGAACCTGCCGGGGATCGCGGGCCTTCTGGCAGGCGCGAGGTTTGCGGCCAAGCATATGTGGGAAATACGCGAATATGAGGAGCAGCTGGCGCAAAGGCTGCGGGATGATTTGCGGGAGATTGGCAATGTCATTGTCTATGGGGATGACAATGCCCCGCGGGTTGGCGTCGTCAGCTTCAACGTGCGGGGTATGGAAAGCGGTGAGGTGGCGGACGGCCTTGACAGGGCGGGATTCGCGCTGCGGGGCGGGCTGCACTGCGCGCCCAGCATACACGGCTGGCTGGGCACCATTAATACAGGCGCTGTCCGGGCCAGCGTGGGCATCTACAATACGGAGCAGCATGTGGATGACCTGGCGGCGGCTGTGGCGAAGATTGCCAGGGGCAAATATTAAATGACGTCCTCCTTGGCATGCCGGAGTTTGGATAAAAGGGCAAGGCTCAAACACAGCACGGCGGGAACGGGATAATAGGGCAGCCGTGTGATCCAGTAAAGCGCAAGCAGGCCCATGCCATACCAGAGGTACCGCCTTGAACGGTGTGGAGCAAGGATATGGTTCAGCCATACGGCAAGGGTTACATGGTGTTTTTTGCGGGCTCCCAGGGCGACCAACTGATCATCGGTGACCGGGGAAGCGGCTCCGGCCAGCCGGATCAGGCGTTCCTTTCCCACCACCTTTACCGGCGGTTCCGCATGGCCAAGCTGGGTCTGGGCGGCGCCGCTCAAAGGCGATGCCGCGCAAAGAACGCACCGGACAGCGCTGTGGTTGATGCATGCCCGCTGGGCTTCTATAATATCCTGTGCACTGACGGGGATGGAGGCATGGCGGTTCAGGCAGCGTACAAGCACGATTTCTCCATCCAGCAGGCACAGCACGCCGTCCTCCGTAATACGTTCCAGCCTGATGGGATGGGCCAGCGTGAGCCACAGTGAGGCCTGAAAGTGGGCTTGCCTGGGAGGCGCAAGGGGCAAGGCCTCCACCGCCATTTCGCCGCCGATGCGCTGGCGCAGCGCCTGTTCCCGCCGGGCTACCGTCTTGCGTTTGCCCAGGCGGATGGCCAGACTCACCAACAGGAAAAAGGCGACGCCTGCCAGCAGGGCGGCAAGGGTAACGCCCCAGAGGAAGACAAACCAGAGGATGCAGCAGATAAATATGACAAAGCGCAGGCCCAGGGAATCCAGGGTACCGCCCAGGCGTGTTTTTTCCAGGTATTGCTGCATAGGACAAGCTCCTTTCGTTTTTTCTCCCTGCGGACCTTTTCCATCCGGCTTCCATAGGGTATAATGAAAAGGGAAGGGGGCGCTTGGTTGAAACCGGAGCGGATCGGCTTGATGGGGGGATCGTTCAACCCCATTCATCTGGCGCATGTGGCTGTGGCAAGGAAAGCCATGGGGGAAGCGGCGCTTGACAGGGTGCTTTTTTTGCCTACGGGAAACCCGCCCCACAAAAGGGATGGTCTGGCACCCGCCGGCGCTCGGCTTATGATGGTGCGGCTGGCGCTTGCACAGGAGGCAGGTTTTTTCCCCTCGGATATAGAAATGAACAGAAGCGGCACAGTTTATACGGTGGATACGCTGAAACTGCTCCGCAGTCAAATGCCCTGGGCGGAATTTTACTATATTATCGGTGAGGATACGCTGTACGAGCTTGTCCATTGGCGTGAGCCGGAACAGGTGTTTCAAATGTGCCGGTTCCTGGTTTGTCCCCGTTCCGGTACGCAGGCGGGCGCTATGGCGCAGGCCGCGCGGGAGGAGCTTGCGCGGCGCGGCGCACGGTTCACGTTTCTGCATACGGCTGCGGGGGACGCATCCTCCACCATGATCAGGGAAAGGCTTGCCATGGGGGAGGAGCCGGAAGACCTGCACCCGGCGGTAACGGAATATATCCGGGTGATGGGCCTGTATGGCGTGAACGGAAGCCCGCCCGGTTTTGCCGGCAAGCTGGACAGGCTGGCAACGTCCATGAGCCTTCAGCGTTTTTCCCATACGCTGTGTGTGGCTTATGCGGCCCGGCAGCTGGCGCGGATACACGGCGAGGATGCGGAAAAGGCCGCCGTGGCCGGGCTCATGCACGATTGCGCCAAAGGGATGGACCTTCCCCTCATGCAGGCATACGCCAGGGAGCACGGTTTGGAGGCGGACCCCTCCATATATGCCAGCGGGTCGCTGCTCCACGCGGCTGTGGGCGCGCACATGGCGCGCCACACGTTTGGCGTTACGGATGAACAGGTGCTTTCCGCTATCGCCTGCCATACCCTTGGGAACGTGCCTATGACGCGGCTGGATATGATCGTATACCTGGCGGATAAGATTGAACCCGGGCGGGAAAACTATCCTGGGCTGCATGAGATGCGCCGCCTGTCGGAAACCAATCTGAAGGGGGCGGTGCTCCTGTCCCTGGAAAAAACAGCGAGCTATGTGGAGGCGCGGGGTAAGACGCTGCATCCCGCCACCGTATATACCATGCAATGGCTGAGGGAGTCGATAGAGAATGAGCGTAAATGATACCAAGGAGGAAACCGCATGACGGAAGGGACACTGGCGCTGAAGGTGGCGGAAATACTGTATGACAAGAAGGCGCGGGACATTGTGGTGCTGGAGGTTGGGCATTTGACCGTTATCACCGATTATCTGGTGATCGCCACCGGTCGCTCAGCCATACAGGTAAAAGCGTTGGCGGAAGAAGTGGATGACCGCCTGGCGGAAATGGGCGCCACTCTGCGCCGGAAGGAAGGCCATAACGAGGGCCGCTGGATCGTGATGGATTACAGCACGGTGATGGTGCATATTTTCCACCAGGAGGAAAGGGTGTTCTACAACCTGGAACGGCTCTGGGAGGACGGCGGCAACCGCATGGCCTTGCCTTTTGAGCAGGAAGACACATGAAAAATTTCCGCGCATGGATTTACATAGGCTGGAAATGATGGTAAAATAAATCCAAAGATAAAATGCGATCCTTCCACATGCATCTTCTTAATGCGAATGAAAAAAGCCCCGCCTTATTTGATGCGGTGAAAGCACATTTGCGGATGTGCGGGATACGGGGGAGGGACAATGCATGGTAGAGGACAGAATAATGCCAAGGAATTTGATGGAGGAATTGGTTGATAGCAGGCTGGATGAATATATGCGCAGCGAGTCGGTCTGCCGCTGTGAGCGGTGCCGTGCGGACGTTATGGCCCTGGCACTTAACAACCTGCGGCCCAAGTATATCGTCAGCGTCAACGGCGAGGTATACTCGCGCTATGACGCGATGAAGGCCCAGCTTCAGGCGGATGTCGTTATGACCATTATGAACGCTATTGCGGTGATCAACAAATGTCCGCGCCATGAGGAGGAACAGCAGACCGCGCTTCCCCGGTGACAGCCACGGATTTTTTCATTCTATTGCCCCAAAGCTCCTCTTTTAAGTGGAAGCGGGGCTTTTTTAGTGGGTATTTTCCGCATGCCGGGCCTGTCAGCCGTCGCGGACGGCCTATTTGCGGAAAAGGCTGGCGTGAAAAGCGGGCTTGACAAGTATTGGGTGCGATGATATAGTATCCACTGTAAAAAAGACGGCAAGGGGGTGAGGCGCATGATCCGCAAAGAGACCATGAAAGATTCCATGGTATGGCAGAACATTGGCGAAGTGGCAGTTCAGACAAGTAATCTGGCCCTGTCCGTGCATTCGTATACCCTTTTGCGGCCAGATATGCGCTTCCCTGCCGGTGTTTTTGCTGCCTTCCCCCTATAGGGAGGATGGCTGATAACGCCTGATTACCGGGAGCGGCTGACGCCGCGCCCGGTTTTTTTGTATTCTTTTATGTAAAGGAATGGTTTGAATGCAACCTGTGGAAAAATGCCCCCTATGGAAAGGCTTCCGTGCCGTGGCAGGTTTATCCGCCCGGCAGGTGTTTGACGGGAACCTGTTCCAGGTTATGGGAGAATACGCGCTGCGCTTTTTGCAGTTTTTGATGCTGACGCTGATCTGGCGTTCCCTGGCGGCGGAGGGCGCTGATCTGGGCGGCATGGATTTGCCGCGGCTGCTCACCTATACGTTGATGGCATCGGTCCTGCGCCAACAGCTGGATATCATTACACCTGCTACCTCCGCGCTGTGGGAAGGGTCTATCATCGGCAGGTACACACGGCCCATGCCGGTGTTGAGAAGTTTGACGGCGGAAACCATAGGCCGCTGGTGGGTGCCTGTATTCATGCTGTATGGGCTGCCGCTGTGGCTTATCTCACCCCTGATGGGCATCAACCCCCTGCCCTATAGCGCGCTTGGCGGCTTGCTTTCCCTGGTCAGCCTGGCGATGAGCGCATCCTTGGGGTTTGCGCTGGATTTTTTGTTTGCCTCCCTGGCCATGCGCATGAAAAACGGCTGCTGGGCGGTAACCCAAGTGCGGGAGGCACTGTTTGCCCTTTTTTCCGGGGCGCTGATACCTTTCTCCCTGATGCCCCCATCCATTGCGCACATCCTTGCGCTTTTGCCCATGGGCTCCATTGCCCATGCGCCGCTGACCCTGTATGTGGGCCAGGGGGAGCCGCTTAAGCTTTTGGCGCTGCAGGCGGCATGGAATCTGGTTTTGTGGCCTTTGGCCCGGTATATCTTCAGAAAAAGTGAGGAGAGGATGATTTCTTATGGCGGATAAGGTGAAGATGCTTTTTCGCCTGTACAGAACCTACGGGAAAATGGACCTGATGTGGTTTTTGCGGGATACAAAGTACTGCCTTTTGCAGATTGCTACGGACTTGGTCAGCACCGGGGCGGCCATGGCCGGGGTGTTCGTGCTGGCCCGGCGGTTTGGCGGCATTGGCGGCATGACGCAAGACCAGCTTCTTTTCATGCTTGGTTACGCCATGCTGGGTGACGGATTGTTTTCGCTTTTCTTTATCGGGTACAACGCAGGGCAGATCAGCCGTACCATTGGCCGGGGACAGCTGGACCACAACATGATCCAGCCGGTTCCTTTGTGGATGCAACTGATAACGGGCGGATTTTCGCCTGTATCCGGCTCCGGCATACTGCTTTGCGGGATTGGACTTACGGGGTACGCCGTCAGCCG
>JAEWNM010000292.1 GCA_023392755.1 Bacillota bacterium | reverse complement strand
CTGCGAAAACGCGGCCATGGAGCACAAGCGAAAGCGTCTTTACGGCGTGCAGTTCCACCCGGAGGTCACCCACACCAAGGAAGGCGCGGTGATCCTGAAAAATTTCCTGAAGGACATCTGCGGCTGCGTGGGCGACTGGTCTATGGAAGCCTACGCCCAAATGGCCATCCGCCGCATCAGGGACCAGGTGGGGGATAAGGGCACGGTGCTGCTGGCGCTGTCCGGCGGGGTGGATTCCTCCGTGGCGGCGGCGCTTTTATACCAGGCGGTCGGCGACCGGCTCACCTGCGTGTTTGTGGACCACGGCTTCATGCGCAAGGGCGAGGCCGAGCAGGTGGTGGAGGTTTTCAGCAAAAACTTTCCGGTGCACCTGGTGCACGCCAAGGCCGGCGAGCGGTTTTTCAAGGATTTGGCCGGCGTCAGCGACCCGGAGAAAAAACGCAAGATCATTGGCCGCGATTTTGTGGAGGTCTTCAAGGATGAGGCGAAAAGGCTGGGCAAGCTGGACCACTTCGCCCAGGGTACCATATACCCCGACGTTATCGAAAGCGGCAGCGTAAAAGGCAGCGCGGTGATCAAAAGCCACCACAACGTGGGCGGCCTGCCCGCGGAACTGGGCTTTACCAGCCTGGTGGAGCCTTTGCGCATGCTGTTCAAGGATGAGGTCCGCAAGCTGGGGCTCACCCTGGGCCTGCCGGAGGACCTGGTCTGGCGCCAGCCCTTTCCCGGCCCGGGCCTGGCCATACGCGTCATGGGCGACATAACGCCCGAGAAGGTGCACATCGTCAGGGAGAGCGACGCGATCCTCCGCCAGGAGATTGCGGCGGCGGGCCTTAACCGGGATATCCACCAGTATTTTACGGTGCTTACCGGCGTGCGCTCTGTGGGCGTGATGGGCGATGAGCGCACCTACGACTATACCGTGGCCCTGCGGGCCGTGACCACCGACGATTTCATGACCGCCGACTGGGCGCGCATCCCCTATGATGTGATTGCCGGCATCAGCGGGCGCATTGTAAACGAAGTGCCCCATGTGAACCGTGTCGTGTTCGACGTGACCACCAAGCCCCCCGCCTCCATCGAGTGGGAGTAATCCCTTTATATTTGGAAGGAGCGTATGCCCATGCCTAATTTTTCATTGCCCGACGACGTTTTTTTGCGGGCGGCCGGCCAGTTTCCCACGCCCTTTCATCTCTATGACGAAAACGGCATCCGCCAGACGGCAAGGGCGCTGAAAAAGGCCTTCTCCTGGTGTGATGATTTTCAGGAATATTTCGCCGTCAAAGCGCTGCCCAGCCCCGCCATACTGCGCATCCTCAAGGAGGAAGGCTGCGGCACCGACTGCTCCTCCATGACGGAATTGATGCTGTCGGAGGCCGTCTCCATCACGGGCCGGGATATCATGTTCAGCGCCAACGCCATGCCCCCCGAGGAGTTCGATTACGCCCGCAGGCTGGGCGCTTTTATCAACCTAGACGACATCACCCACATCGACGTATTGAAAGAGCACGGCGGCATACCGGAGTGCGTCTGCTGCCGCTATAATCCCGGCGGGGATTTTGCCATCGGCAATACCATCATGGGCAACCCAGGCGAATCCAAGTACGGCTTTACCAGGGAGCAGATGACCGAGGGCCTGAAAACGCTGAAGGAACTGGGCGCGAAGTCATTTGGCATTCACGCCTTTTTGTCCAGCAACACCACCGACAGCAGCTATTACCCGGGCCTTGCCAGGCTTTTGTTTCAGGTGGCGGCGGAGCTTCAAACCGAAACGGGCCTTGCCTTGGCCTTTGTCAACCTCTCCGGCGGCATCGGCATCCCCTACAGGCCGGGCGAGCCGGCCGCGGACATCGCGGCCATAGGCCGTGGCGTAAAGGAAGCCTACGAGGCCGTGTTCACCGCCGCGGGCATTCAAAACGTGGCCATCAAAACGGAGCTGGGCCGCTATATGACCGGCCCCCACGGCTGGCTTGTGACCACCGCCACCAGCCGCAAGGATACCTACCGCCACTACATCGGTCTGGATGCCTGCGCCGCGAACCTCATGCGCCCCGCCATGTACGGCGCGTACCACCACATCCACGTGGCGGGCAAGCGGGATCAGGCGGAGGACTATGTGTACGACATCACGGGCTCCCTGTGCGAAAACAACGACAAGTTCGCCATCCACCGCCCGCTGCCCAAAATCGCCATGGGCGACATTGTTGTGATACACGATACCGGCGCCCACGGCTTTTCCATGGGCTACAACTACAACGGCAAGCTGCGCAGCGCCGAGGTTCTTTATAAGGCCGACGGTTCGTTTACGCTCATCCGCCGGGCCGAAACGGCCCGCGATTACTTCGCTACCCTGGATATCGACCCCGCGGCGGACAAGCTGGGGGTATAAGGCGCGCCGGGGCGCTGCCCCGGGACCCGGCCAAAGGGATTGAATCCCTGCTAATGCATTGCATATTTGGATACCCATGAAAAACAAACAACAGGCGGCTCCACAATGTTGGTGCCGCCTGTTACGTTTTGGCCCTCATAAAACATATGCACAGTGAAGGTATACGGAAAGGAGCTTCGCTGCATGAAACCACCCCTGCGCATATTTGTCACGGTGCTTATGCTGGTGCTTTTCTACCTGCTTGCCTGGCCTGCCGCCTCCCGTGCGGAATATGTAACCATCCTTGAACTGAGGGAAGAGGCACAGGATGGCTGGCACCAGTCGTATCAAGCCCATGGCAGGACGATTACGGTGGATGTTCCGGTATCGGTGCCCAAGGCGGAGGCCTTGCCTGTGCTCCGGGTGAAAAGGGAGCCGGCCGTGGAAAGCGGGCTGATCAATGGTTATACGCAGAGCATGAATGTGGATGGCAGCCTGGCCGTCACCCAAACGCCGGCAGGCTATCAGCCGCCCAAGAGCGGCCCCGCCTGGTTCAAGACGTCGTTTATACGAAAGCCGGGGAAGATTGACTGGGAAAAAAGGCTGACGGAGGATAGCCCCCTTACCGCGGGGGAGGCCCTTTTTGTGTTCGCCCGCACGTTTTCAAGCCTGTACGGCCGCGGATGGGAAAACGACCTTATCCTTTCGGAGCTTTGGGTCAAGAGCAGGCTGTATGCCTATGACAAAATGACAAATACGTTTGGCGAGCCTATGAACGCATCAGGCAATTATGAATTCACCTTTGTACAAAAGCTGCATGGGATACCTGTCCTTGGGCGTTACAGCGCGTCTCCGTCCAGGGATAATGAGCGCCACCCCCCTTTGACCATGACATCGGCCACCGTTTCCGCCGAAGACTTTTATGCCATCAACGTACAGCTTGTGCGGGTGCTGGATGCGCCATATCCCAACGTTCCTGTGCTTTCCTTCAAACAGGTGAAGGAGGAATACGAAAAGCTGATTTCTGCGGGTTTTTTGCGTGAAGTATTCGATATTACCCTGGGCTATATGCTGTATACCGATCCCGTGGAGGAGGATGTATTCTGGGCGTATCCCGTATGGGCCCTAAACGGTGTTATGTATAACAGCGCCGGGGAGGAGGCGGCCCCTCCCCCTGAGCCGGGCTTCGATACCCGGCCCACCCGGCGGCTGATTCTTCTGGCGCAGGACGGTAAGCTTCAGCGGGAATATGACGAAAGCCCCTTCAGGAATTGTGTTCCCGCCATACTGACCTTTGACGGGCTGAAGTGAGCGGCGCGGCGTGTACCCCTTGGGGTGCGTTGTCCATTTTGGTTTATAAGTACATCCCTGGCATCACATTTCCCAAATCAAGGAAAGCGGGAAGCATGTATGAAGCAAGAATTGAAATCGGCATTTATCAGCCGCGGGTTTATCGGCGCGGTGCTGCTGATGCTGCTGTGCCTTATGGGCTATTCCATTCCCAGCAGAATTGTCAGTGTTGAATTTGGGGAGGAGTTTCGCGATTCCGCGCTGCATTTGTCCATGGGCGGCATGTATTTTGGCAGCGTTATCCTGCTTTTTCCCTTTTGCGCCGGGCTGCCCTATGCGTCAAGCATGGTGGATGAATGGCGCACCGGCTTTCTGTATCAGAAGGCGATCAGGAGAAGCGCCCTGAACTACGCCGGGCGCAAGCTTCTGGCCGCGGCCTTATCCGGCGGCGCGGCGGCCATGCTGGCCTTTTTGCTCCACGCGGCGATATGGAATATGGCCGCGCTGCCCTACGACCCGGTGCGGTATCCCTATCATCAGCTGAATTTCATGGATACAAGCCCGTTCAATGCCTGGCAGGCATACCCCCTGGCCTGGCCCATCTATATGAGCATTGCGGCGGGGCTGGGTGTGAGCGCCATGGTGTGGGCCGCCGTGGCCCTGGCCGTATCCGTATACGTGCCCGACAGGCTGCTGGCGCTGTCGGTACCGGTTTGCCTGTATTTTTTTTGGTCGTCCCGCCTGTTTACGTACCTGTTCGGAATAAAGCTTCCCTTCCCCGATTCGCTGTTCAACGACGCCGGGCTTGACCAGATGCTTGATACGCTTGTGATGTACGGCTTTGTTTTTGCCGCGGCGGCCGCCGTGTATATCGCCGGCGTCAAAAGGAGGGTGCTTTGTGTTTAAGGCAAAAAGGCGGCCAGGCTCCAAAAGCGCCGCGGCCATGGCAAAGGCCAGCCTGGACAGCTGGTTGCGCTCGCCGCGCACGGTACTGTTTGTTATTTTCACCGTCGCCCAGTGCTATGTGCAAAGCCGCGGCTTTCTTGATATGTCCGCTTCCCGGCCGCAGCCCATGCGCTACCTGGAATCGCTGTTTTATCTGCTTGGCACCGGCGGCCATTTGACGCGCATCAGCCTGCTGTTTCTGATTACGGTCAGCGAGATTCCGCGCCGCATAGGCTTTCAAAACCTGATGCTCATACGCGGCAGCCGCGCAAGGTGGCTCCTGTCCCAGGTAAGCTATTGCCTGTGGCTGGCTCTATTGATGACCGCGCTGGTCGCCCTTCTGTTTTCCGTTTTCCTGCTGCCCGCCGCGGGCAGGGGGACGGGCTTCAGCGAAACGGCTTTGATCGCGGCGGACATATTGCGGCCGGAGGAGGCGCTGGTGCCAGAATACGTGCGCCTGAACTTCACACCCTTCACCGCCTGCCTGGCAGCCCTCGCCCCTTTGGCGCTTTTCTGGTTCACCATGGTGCTGCTGATCCTGCTGTGCGGCCTTATGGGCGCGCCGCGGCTGGGCGTGGTGCTGTATGCCTTTTTACTTGTGCTGCATATGACGCTGCTGGACATAAGCTTTATACCCTTTACCCTGCCCCTGCCCGCCGCATATGCCACGCTGCTGTCCATACTCTCCGGCGAGCCGGGGAAGGAGGGTGTGCGGCTGGTCCGCGCGCTGGCGGGGTATACCGCGGTGATTGCAATCTTTGCGGCCGCGCTGTTTGCGCGTGTCCGGCGGGCCGACCTTCTGTTCAGCCCGGAAAACAGGTTTTAAGGAGGAAGCATCATGATTCAGGTGGAGCATGTAACCAAGCGCTGCGGCAGGGATACGATCTTAAGCGACGTGTCCGTAACCTTTTCCCCCGGCGCCGTATATGGCCTGGTTGGGCCCAACGGAAGCGGAAAGACAACGCTTATGCGCTGCATCTGCGGGTTTGTAAAACCCACCTCCGGCCATGTTACGGTGAACGGAAAGATCATCGGCAAGGATATGGATTTTCCTCAAAGCACGGGGATCATCATCGAAGCGCCGGGCTTTCTGCCCCAATATTCTGGGCTTCGCAACCTGCTCATTCTGGCGGATATCTCCCGCGGGGCGGACAGGCAAAGGGCGATGGCTGTCATGCGCCGGCTGGGCCTTGACCCCCTGATGGGCAAGCCTGTGGGCAAGTACAGCCTGGGCATGCGCCAGCGGCTGGGCATTGCCCAGGCCATTTTGGAGGACCCGGACATCCTGATACTGGACGAGCCCATGAACGGCCTGGACAAGCAGGGCATGGAGGACATGCACGGCCTGTTCCGCGAATTTAGCGGGCAGGGCAAAACCATTTTGCTGGCCAGCCATTCCAGCCAGGATATTGAACGGGCATGCGACACGGTTTGTTTTATGGATTCCGGCAGGCTTTCAGGCGGCCCGTGCGCGCAGGCGGGCGCAAGCCCCTCCCGGCCGGGGTATAACGCCGCGCCGGGAGTCCCGCTCGTTTGACCCCATACCCCCGCAGCCGCGCCGGTTAAATGCCCGGCGCGCGTTTTTTTACGCCCCGCAGCCTTGCGCAAAACGTGAATTACGGCATTGACAAGTGCATTAAATTCCAGTATCATATTTTTAATGCAATGTGACCGTGCACACGAGAATAGACGGCACATGCCGCACAGCGCAGAGCGTATACAGCAAAGCCAAAAGTTGGCCCATATAATACATTAATCCCACATACCCCATCCTTTTTATGGTTCGGGGTACTGTTCTGGGCAAGACCATGTGAAGCGGTTTGCTTTTCTATAGGTTGTTGCTTTTTTTTCGTTTCAAAAACGTTCGCCAAACGGCGCATCCATTGTATTTTAGGCAGCAAGATGCCTAAAAAATAAAAAAAGGGAGTTGTTCCTATGAAGAAGGTACTTGCGATTCTGCTGGTATTGGTGCTGTCGCTGTCTATTACCGGCGCGCTGGCGGCTGACAAGGTCGGCGTGTCCATGCCCACCCAGAGCCTGCAGCGCTGGAACCAGGACGGCGAAAACATGAAGAAAGAGCTGGAAGCCGCCGGGTTTGAAGTGGATCTGCAATACGCCAATGACGACGTGTCCGCCCAGGTCACCCAGATCGAATCCATGATTACAGGCGGCTGCAAGGCGCTGGTCGTCGTTGCCATCAACGGCAGCTCGCTGGGCACCGTGCTGGCGGAAGCCAAAACCCAGAACATCCCTGTCATCGCCTATGACCGTTTGCTCATGGATACCGACGCCGTGAGCTACTACGCCACGTTTGACAACTACATGGTAGGTGCCATCCAGGGCAAGTACATTGAAGAGAAGCTCGACCTTGCAAATGCGGCCGGCCCCTTCAATATTGAGATTGTTGCCGGTGATCCGGGCGACAACAACGCCCTCTTCTTCTACCAGGGCGCCATCGATGTTTTGAAGCCCTACATTGACAGCGGCAAGCTGGTTGTTCCCAGCGGCCAAATTGAGTTTGCCACCGTCGCCACCCCCACCTGGAAAACAGACGTTGCCCAGGCCCGCATGGACAACCTGATCGCCGCCTTCTACACCGGCGACACCAAGCTGGACGCGGTGCTCTGCTCCAACGACTCTACGGCCCTGGGCGCCACCAACTCCCTGGTTGCCGCCGGGTTTGAAACGTTCCCCATCATCACCGGGCAGGACTGCGACATCGCCAATGTCAAGAACATCGTCGCCGGCAAGCAATCCATGTCCATCTTCAAGGATACCCGCGCCCTGGCCGAGAAGGTGCTTGGCATGGTGCTGGCTGTCATGAAGGGCGAGAAGCCGGAAATCAACGACACAGAGTCCTACAACAACAATGTGCTCGTCGTGCCTACCTACATTCTCACCCCGCTGTTCGCCGATGTGAACAACTACAAGGAACTGCTCATCGACACCGGCTACTATACCGAGGACCAGTTGAAGTAAGCATCCTGCCTGACGGGCAGCGCTTGCCGGGTGTCGGAGGGGCATGCCCCTCCGACTTTCCATCCGGAATCGGCGGCAGGCTTTTGCAAAGTGGCGCGGCCGCTTTTTCGGTATTCGGAGACGGACGGCCTTCGTCCGTCTCTCCTTTAAAACTGGAGGAGTTTTTTTTGACCAACTGCTTGCTTCAAATGCGGGATATAACCAAGCTGTTCCCGGGCGTCAGGGCACTTGACCATGTGAACATTACGGTGGAAGAAGGGGAGATTCACGCCGTCTGCGGGGAAAATGGCGCGGGCAAATCAACGCTGATGAATGTGCTCAGCGGCATCTATCCCTACGGCACCTATGAGGGAGATATCTTCTACCAGGGGCAGGAGTGCTGTTTCCGCACCATCCGCGACAGCGAGCAGAAGGGGATCGTCATCATCCATCAGGAATTGGCGCTGGTCCCCTACCTGTCCATCGGTGAAAACATGTTCCTGGGCAACGAGCAGGGCAAAAAGGGCGCCATCAACTGGAACATGACCTATCAGAAGGCGGAGGAGTTCATGCGCGTCGTGGGCCTTCACGACAACCCCCGCACACTGGTCAGGGATATCGGCATGGGCAAGCAGCAGCTGGTGGAAATAGCCAAGGCGCTGGCCAAGGATGTGAAGCTGCTCATCCTGGATGAGCCTACCTCTTCCCTGAATGAAAGCGACGCCAAAAAGCTGTTGGATCTGCTGATTCACCTGAAAAAGGAAAAGGGGATTACCTCTATCCTCATTTCCCATAAAATCAACGAGCTGAGCTATTGCGCCGACAGGATTACCATCCTTCGTGACGGCCAGTCCATCGAAACGCTTACAAAGGGCGTGGATGAAGTCAGCGAGGCCAGGATCATACGCGGCATGGTGGGCCGGGAGATGACGAACCGCTACCCCCCACGGGAAAAAAACATCGGCCCCGTGGCGCTGGAAGTGCGCAACTGGACGGTGTATCATCCCATGTACGCCAACCGAAAAGTGGTGGACGACGTATCCATCACCGTGCGCCGGGGCGAGGTGGTGGGCGTTGCGGGGCTTATCGGCGCCGGCCGTACGGAGCTGGCCATGTCCATCTTCGGCAAGGCGTACGGCGCGAAAATCTCCGGGCACATCTTCAAGCACGGGCAGGAAATTGTGCTGGGCAGCATACCCCACGCCATCAGTACAGGCTTTGCATACATCACTGAGGACCGCAAGGGGAACGGGCTGGTCATATCCAACAGCATCAAGCACAACCTGACGCTGGCCAGAACGGAGTTTATCAGCAAAAACGGCGTGCTGGACAAGGATATTGAAAAGCAATCCGCTGAATCGCTCAAGGAAAGGCTGGGCATCAAGGCCCCTACGGTGGAGCAGCTGGTGGGCAACCTTTCCGGCGGCAACCAGCAGAAGGTGCTGGTGGGCAAGTGGATTTTTTCCGAGCCCGACATCCTGCTTCTGGATGAGCCTACAAGGGGCGTGGATGTTGGCGCCAAGTTCGAAATATACCAGATTATCAATTCCCTGGTGGCCCAGGGGAAGTCCATCCTGCTGATTTCTTCGGAGCTGCCGGAGATTTTGGGGATGTGCGACCGGGTCTATGTGATGAACGAGGGCAGGCTGATCGCTGAGCTGCCCATTGAGGAAGCATCCCAGGAGGTCATCATGGGGCATATCATCAAGGCGAGCAAGGGGGAGATTGGCGCATGAACAAGCTGAGAACGATGTTCAAGGGCAACGTCAGGCAATACTCCATGCTGATTGCGCTGGTGGCAATTATAATCTATTTGCAGTTCACCACCCACGGCGCACTATTGAAGCCCATGAACGTATCCAACATCGTGTTTCAGAATGCCTATGTGGTGATACTGGCCGTGGGTATGCTGCTGTGCATATTGACCGGCGGCAATATCGACCTGTCCATCGGCTCGGTTCTGGCAATGGTCATGGCTTGTGCCGGCACAGGCATCATGTCCTGGAAAATGAACCCTTACATGACCATGGTGGCGTGCCTTTGCGTCGGGATACTGATCGGGGTGTGGCAGGGGTTCTGGATATCCTATGTGGGTATTCCCGCCTTTATTGTCACACTGTCGGGCATGCTGCTGTTCCGCGGCCTGACGCTGTATTTTTTGAAAGGCCTCACGCTCAGCAATTTCCCGCCGGAATTTTTGTCATTTTCCACCGGATACATACCGGATTTCTTTGGCGGTGTTGAGCTGTTTGGCATGAAGATGAATGCCACCTCCCTGCTGGCAGGCGCTTTGGTGGCCGTTGTCTTCTGCGCTTCACAGATCATTCGCAACATCAACCGCAAAAAGAAAGGGTATGACACGGAACATCCCCTGTCGCTGGCCCTGAAGCTGTTCATCGTCAGCGCGGCGCTGATTTGGTTCTTTGGCATACTGGCCCAGTACAGGGGCGTTCCCACGGTATTGGTCACCGTGGGCATCATCCTCGTCTGTTATACCTACATCACAAGCAACACCGTCATCGGGCGGCACCTGTACGCCCTGGGCGGCAATGCCAAGGCGGCCTGGCTTTCCGGCGTCGATACCAAGCGGCTTTTGTTCCTGACCTATGTGAACATGGGCTTTTTGTCCGCCGTGGCCGGGCTGGTCTGCGCGGCCCGGTTCAATTCCGCCTTCCCGCTGGCCGGGCAGGGCTATGAGCTGGACGCCATTGCCGCCTGCTACATCGGCGGCGCATCCGCCTCCGGTGGCATCGGCACCGTAAGCGGCGCGCTGATCGGCGCGCTGATCATGGGCACGCTGAACAACGGCATGATCATCATGGGCGTCAACCAATACATGCAGCAGGTGGTCAAGGGCCTGGTGCTGCTGGTGGCTGTCGCCTTTGACGTCATCTCCAAGGAGCGCTACGGCTTTGATGCCGCGGCGAAAATACTTGCCTGGGTCAAGGGGCTGTTCGGCTCCAGGCCCCATGGAGATCATACGGTTTCACCTTGAGCGGCGTTTCTGCGTTTGCAGGCTTTTGCA
>JAEWNM010000264.1 GCA_023392755.1 Bacillota bacterium | reverse complement strand
TCCCTGGTTCACGGCGGCTGCGGCGAATGCCAGGCTTCCTGCCAGAGCGCCTGCAAAACGAGCTGCACGGTAGCCAACCAGTCCTGCGCCAACAAGGAAAACAGCGCCGTTCTGGCAGGCAGCGAAGGCAAGCTGAACCGCGCATTTGGCAAATAAGATACATACGGGCTGCTTATAAGCGGGAGTCGGACTCCCGCTTCTTGCTGTTTCATAAAGCTTTTATCTGGAGGAAATCATCTTGATCCATACTTTTATCGCCGCTGATCAACCCATGGCGCTGGATGTGGGTTCCGGTGCCGTTCATGCGCTGGATGCGCTTGCCTATGAGGCCCTGAAGCTGTGGGATACGCAGGAAAGGGCAGCAATCGCCCGGGAGCTTTCGCGCAGCTTTGACCCCAGGGAAGTAGAGGAAGTGCTGGAGGAGCTAAGCGAGCTTGAGCGCATGGGGCAATTGAACGCGCCCGATGATTATGGCGATGTTATGGTCCAGTCCCCCGGCGTGGTGAAAGCCATGTGCCTGCACGCCGCCCACGACTGCAACCTGCGTTGCAGGTATTGCTTTGCCGGTGCCGGCGAGTATCACGGCCGAAACAGATGCATGCTGCCTGTTAAAACGGGCAAGGCGGCACTCGACTGGCTGGTGAAGATGAGCGGAAAAAGGGTCAACCTGGAGGTGGATTTTTTCGGCGGTGAGCCGCTGATGAATTTCAAAGCCGTACAGGAGATTGTGGCCTATGGCCGGGAACTGGAGAAGCATCATAACAAGCGCTTCAAATTCACGACTACCACCAACGGGCTGTTATTGAACGATGAAATCATTGATTTCCTCAACCGGGAAATGGACAACGTGGTACTCTCCATTGACGGGCGGCCCGAGGTGCACGACCGCATGCGCCCAACGCCCAACGGCAGCGGCAGCTACGCCCACATCATTCCCCAAGCGCTTCGCCTTGCCAAGTCCAGGGGCCAGCAGCGGTACTATGTAAGGGGTACCTTCACCGCCCATAACCTGGACTTTGCAAACGATGTGCTGCACCTTGCCGACGCGGGCTTCGAGCAATTGTCCATTGAGCCTGTGGTTGCCGATTCCACCTGCGAATACGCACTGCGGCAGGAGCACCTTCCCAAAATTTTCGATGAATATGAAAGCCTGGCAAAAGAATACCTGAAGCGCCGGAAAGATGGCCGCTGGTTCAACTTTTTTCATTTCATGGTTGACCTTGAGGGCGGCCCATGCCTTCGCAAACGCCTTACCGGCTGCGGGGCAGGCAATGAATATGTGGCCGTCACCCCGGAAGGCGATATCTACCCCTGCCACCAGTTTGTGGGCCGGGAAGGCTTTTTGATGGGTTCTGTTCTTGACGGTTCCTTCGACACGGCCATCCAGCAGAAATTCGCCGCCAACAACGTGCTGTCCAAAGAAGCCTGCCGCACGTGCTGGGCGCGTTTCTTCTGCTCCGGCGGCTGCGCCGCCAACGCCCACCTGTTTCATGGGGATATTGGAAAGCCCTATGATCTGGAGTGTCAAATGGAGCGCAAGCGACTGGAATGCGCAATGGCTATCTATGCGCTGGAGCAGGAATAAACATACGTGTTTATTTTCCAAAAAATATTCATAAAGCGTTCATTATCAGGTCAAAAATACTGCTTATACTATACTCGAATCCACCAAAGGAGGGATATTGAGAATGAAAGATCATATGAAAAAGCATCTATTAGGGTATATTGCCGTAGCTTTGGTGTTTACCATGGCAGGTGCGAGCCTCACACTGCTTAACACAAGCGGCGGCAATGCCAGCGCGGAAGCGCAAAGGATGGCCACCAAGATCGAAGGCACCGTCACCAGTCCCTTTACTGCGGCTATCGCGGCGGTTCGGGGCAGCGTTGTCGGCGTCAGCAATTATGCCACCTATGATTATGGCAACTTTGGCCGTTTCGGGGGCTTTGACTTTGCCTTTCCCGGCGGTGGCGGCAGGAGTGAGGAAGCCCTGCAATCCACCGGCAGCGGCGTGGTCATCAGCGGCGAGGGCCATATTCTCACCAACTTCCACGTGATCGAAGGCTCATCCAGCCTGAAGATTACCACCCCCCAGCAGACATATGAAGCAGAGCTCATTGCCTACGACGAGAATCTGGATATCGCCGTGCTCCAGGCAAAGGAACTGAAGCTGAATCCCGTTACCCTGGGTGACAGCGACGCACTGCAGGTGGGCGACTGGGCCATCGCCATCGGCAATCCCCTTGGCGCACAATTGGCCGGCACCACCACCGTGGGTATTGTTTCCGCCCTGAACCGTGAAGTTGCATCCAACAGCACAGACAAATACGGTATGCCTATCACCAATACCATGATCCAGGTCGACGCCGCCATCAACAGCGGCAACAGTGGCGGAGGCATGTTCAATGTACTGGGCGAATTGATGGGCATACCTACCCTGAAATATTCCGGAAATCTTTTCAGCGGCTCCTCAGTGGAAGGCATCGGCATGTGCATACCCATCAATGCCGCCAAGCCCCTGATCGAAAGGGTGCTTTCCGGCCAGGCCAAGGGTGATCAAACCAACACCAGCATTGATGAAACCCCCAGGCCCCGCATGGGCGTAACCGTTTCCGCCCTGAGCCAGAGCAATAACGCCGCTGTCGCCGCGGGCAAAATTCCTGCCGGTATATATATCAGCGAAGTGGAAGATGATTCCCCCGCCGAGCTGGCCGGCCTGCTGGTTGACGATATCATCGTGGAAATCGATGGGAAGCGCATGACAACCAACAACGATCTGAAGTCTTACCTGGCCGAAAAGAAGGAAGGCGACGTAATCAGGGTGAAGGTATACCGCGTTCCCGGCATCAAGGAATACCGGACCGTTGACGAGATTCCCAAGGGCGAGTATATCGATTATGATGTGAAGTTGGCTATACTGGACATGGTGGCGCAATAAACTTCGCGAACGGGTAATCCCGGGCCCCGGCAAAAATGCCGGGGCTTTTTTGAATTTGTCACCGGTACCGCTTTTTGCCGGAGAATTTCAATCTGTTCGAAATCTAATTAGATTCTAATCTAATGTTATATTGACATTCATCTAACGAATGGTATACTGTGGGTGATCTTGTTTTATATCAATCGAAGGAGTGTATGATGAATGTCTAATAAATCAGGCGGCTACCGCGCCATCTTCCGCCACAGGCAGTACACAAAGCTTATCGCCGCCAATGTGGTCAACCGGTTCGGCGACTCCATCGACGCCATTGCCTTTACATGGCTGGTGTACGAGTTGAGCGGCAGCGCGGCGTGGTCGGCGGTGATCTTTGGTGTGAACATGCTGCCCACAGTCATCCTTGGCCCGTTTGCGGGCGCGCTGGCGGAGCGCATGGACAAAAAGTGGACCATGGTGGTCAGCGACCTTGCCCGCGGCCTGCTGGTGGCGCTGACAGCCGCGTTGTATGTGTTCAATGTGCTTACCCCCGTTTGGATGCTGGTCATCACGCTGCTCCACTCCACGGTGGAGGCGTTCCGCATTCCCTGCGGAATGGCCATTGTGCCCAGGCTTTTGCCGTTGGAAGACTATGATTTCGGGCTGTCGCTCAACAGCAGCCTGAGCCGCGGGACAGAGATTGTAGGCTTGGCCTGCGCCGCCGGGATTATTGCCGTAATGGGTGTGTCAGGCGCCATTTTGATCGACGGGATCACCTTTTTCCTGTCGGCCCTGCTGATTGCATGGATCAAGACGGGCAAAAAACAGGAGAAGGATGAGGCCGCGCAGAAACAGGAATACTGGAAAACGCTCAAAGAGGGTTTTTCGTACGTGCTGAAAACCCCTGCCATACTGAACATATGCCTGCTGGCGCTGTTGCTGAACAGCCTGCTGGTGCCGCTGAGCGCGCTGAACGCCCCGCTGGTCAGCATGTATAACCTGGGGCCGGAGGCCATGTCTGTCGCCGGTATCCTGCTGACGGCAGGCGCCGGGCTGGGCGCGTTTCTATACCCTTACCTGAAGCGGCATATAAGCGGCAAATCGGTTACCATCGCTGGCTTCCTTTCCATATCGCTCTGTTACGGCGCGCTGGTATGGGTAAAGGAATGGATTGCGATTCCAATCTTGTTTTCCGTTGGGATATGCGTAACGCTTCTGCTGTTTTCAGTCACTATGGCCCTTTTGAGCGGGCACTTCAACGTATCGATCATGAAGGCGGTCAGCCAGGACTATCTGGCCCGGGTGGGTTCCACCATGAACGCGGTTTGTACGATGGCCATGCCGGTCATATCCTTTTTCATGGGCGGGCTGACGCTTTTGCTGGGGCTCAGCGGCGTGCTCTACCTGTTTGGGGGTATCTGCTTTGTATCGCTGCTGCTGCTGATGAGATTCCGCATGCTGGACAGCATGGATTGAGGGAGGCGCACCATGGACCACACGTTCCATACCCACAAGGATCTGATGCTGGAAGCCAAGAGCTATCTTGGCATGATGGCGGGGGACACGTCCCTGGAGGCCATATTCAGCCGGCTGGAGGGGCTGTTCGCCCAAACGGGCGGCACCCAAACGCTCAAAGCGCGCATGGAGCCCATACGATCCCTGGCCGATACGCTTGGCCGGCACCATACACCGGATCAGAAGGTGCTGGACCGCTTCTTCCGCCCCTTTTCCATCGGCCAGGGCAGCATGGCGCAGATGCTGGTCATGTCCTTTTACGAGCCTACCATATCCGACTGGACCGGCCAATTGGAAAATATACGCGGGAAGTTTTCAAAATTCGCGTCGGGCCCCGCGCCCTCCCTTGCGCAGCTCAATATCGGCCTACTCTTTGACGATTCCGCTTCGGACAGCAAGGAGGAATCGCGCCCCCTTGAAGAGCAGCTGGAGGAAACAGGCCTTACGGACGCGGAGAAGTGGCAGATTTTGCGGGCCGTGCGGGATACCGGGCCCTATTTGGACCAACTGACGGCCGCGCTTATGCCGGTAAGGGAGCTGATAGAGGAAAATCTGCCCCTGATTACGCCGCTGCTTGAGGACTTTGTCAAACGGTGGGACGATTATTTTGCGAAAACATCGTTTGAGACCTTCCTTTCGGATAACATGGGGATAGAGGCCGGTGATCTGAACAGCTTCAGGCTGCACATCTACCCGTCCATCTTCGATTGCGGAACCATTTCATTGAGCATACTGGATACCAATGACATTTATATGCAGATCGGCATATGCCTGAAAGAAGGCATCAACGTAAAGGCGCTGCCCATGGAAAGCCATCAGCTGCTGGAAGGGCTGAAAGCGCTGTCGGACAAAAGCAAGCTTTCCATACTGGGGCAAATTCGGGACAAAAGGTCGTACGGCCAGGAGCTGGCACGGGAAACAGGCCTGTCCACAGCCACCATCTCCCACCACATGAGCGCGCTGATCAACTGCGGCTTCATCCGCCTGGAGCGTGTAGAAAACCGTATCTATTACCAGATGGATAAGGAAAACCTACGGGGGTTTCTAAAAAAGCTTTTCCTGTACCTGGTGGGCGGAGATGGTTTGGACACATAGCCTTCCAAATGTCATAACTCCCCTCCCCCATGCATACCCTTCATCAAGCGGATGCAAGGAGGGAAACCCATGGATACTGGGAAGCAGTTCAATTTATATCAGGATATTGCAGAGCGCACCGGCGGCGATGTATACATCGGCGTGGTGGGCCCGGTGCGCACCGGGAAGAGCACCTTCATCTCCCGGTTCATGGAGGAGCTGGTTCTGCCGCGCATGCCCGCAGGACCGGTGAAGGACCGGCTGGCAGACGAGCTGCCCCAGGGCGGTTCAGGACGCACCATCATGACCACCCAGCCCAAGTTTGTACCGGGGGAAGCCGTTGAGGTTTTTTTGCAGGACAGCACGCCGGTCAAGGTGCGTATGGTGGATTCGGTGGGATATCTTGTGAAAGGCGCTTTGGGCACAACGGAAAACGAGGCCGCCCGCATGGTGCATACCCCCTGGTTTGACCAGGATATCCCCTTTGAGCAGGCGGCGGAAATTGGCACACGCAAGGTCATCAACGACCATGCCACCATCGGCATGGTGGTCACCACCGACGGCACGATTACCGACATCCCCCGCAACGCCTATACGGACGCGGAAGAACGTGTCGTCAATGAGTTGAAGGCCCTTGGCAAACCTTTTGTGCTGGTACTGAACAGCGCCGCGCCGGAAACGGCGGAGGCCGCCGCGCTGCAAAAATCGCTGCAGCTCAAGTACGACGTGCCTACGCTGCTTTTAAACGTCAAGCAGATGGGCCTGGGCGACATACAGGGCGTTTTGGAAAAGATACTCTACGAGTTCCCGCTCAGGGAAGTGCGCCTTACCGTGCCCGCCTGGCTCAACGCGCTGGATACAACCCACTGGCTGGCCTCCCATGTGCTGGACGGCGTGCGCCAGGGCGGAAAAAACCTGAAGCGGATGCGGGACAAGGAAGTGTTTGCCCATTCCTTTGACGGTTCACCCTATTCCGCCGGGCTGCAAACAGACGGCGCTGAACTGGGCGAAGGCCGGGTATCCTACAGCCTGCCCCTGGCGGAGGGATTGTTCAACCGAATCCTGGGTGAGGAGTGCGGCACCGAAATCAAGGGAGACGCCCACCTGCTGGCGCTGATGAAGGAGCTTGTGGCCGCCAAGGCGGAATATGACCACGTGGCGGATGCATTGCGGGCTGTGCGGGAAACGGGCTACGGCCTGGTGACGCCGGCCATGAACGAGCTAACGCTGCAGGAGCCGGAAATCGTGCGCCAGGGCAGCCGCTTTGGCGTAAAGCTCAAGGCGCACGCGCCATCCCTGCACATGATACGGGTGGATATCGAAACGGAGGTCTCGCCGGTGGTGGGTACCGAAAAGCAATCGGAGGAGCTGGTGCGCTACCTGATGGAGGAGTTTGAAAGCGATCCGCAGCGCATATGGAGCACCGACTTTTTCGGCAAGAGCCTCCATGATCTGGTGCGGGAGGGGCTATCCAACAAGCTGATGCGGATGCCCTCCGACGCGCGGGAAAAGGTGCAGGAGACACTCACACGCATTATCAATGAGGGCTCCGGCGGAATGATATGCATACTGCTGTAAAATGAGGGAGCCGCCGTGCCAATGTTGCGTGGTGTGTATTGCGAAGAGGGGTTTCATGGACTTTGGTTCAACTTATGCCGTGGATTGCCAG
>JAEWNM010000203.1 GCA_023392755.1 Bacillota bacterium | reverse complement strand
CATTTGCCACAGGAACCAATAGGCTCCGGCGCAAACCACTGCCATCAGGCCCAAATGCCAATACTTCCAGCCTTTTTTGGACGCCTGCCTGAACAGGGCGGGAAGCGTGCCGAGTATACAGCCGATGAAGAACCAGAATGTGTACGTTCGATAGTTGTCCAGCAGATAGTTGATGGGAAATGACAGTAAAAACACGCCCGCCGCCATACCCAGCGCCACAGGCAGAAAGAACAGAACATTCTTTTTGAAATCCTTTTTCAGATTGGCCAGGAAAGATATCATCCGTTCATAGATGCCGAACACCGCCGCCAATGCGCCGCCACTGACGCCTGGCAAAATGAAGCCGCTGCCGATAAACATACCCTTGACCAACCGCAAAATCCAATCCGCCCGACCTGTGTTTTTCATGCATTCATCCCCACGTTTTATTGCTTTATAGTCCGCGCCGTTTCATGTACCCGGCAAACAGCACCGTCACCGGCAGGAAGTAGGCGCACCAGAACTCCAGAACGATTACCCCGAACAAATCGCCGCCCATGGCGCCGGCATCCTGTGAAAAAACGCCCAGGGCCGGAAACAGCAGGCAGGCGACGGCAAAGATGCCGTGAATCAGCAGAAGGCGCTTCAGCCACGCATCGCCCTTTGTCTTAACCGTAATGGCAAAACCCGCAAAGAAGGTGGAAATGCTCAAAAGCCCATAGCCCAGCATATCCACGTTAAACATCCAGCTACCCGGCTTGTACGTGAGCGCATCAAGCAAATCCGCCTGGGCGGCTTGCTGCCAGACCGTGGTCACCTGGGTGTAGTATACAAGGCAGATGAGCGCGACATACGCCGCCGCGAAAGCGACGGCTGCAAGGGCGCACCCCCTGTGTTCATTGTCTGTTAAGGCGGCAAGCCCGCAGGTCATTATCAAATATCCAAAGGAAATGAGCATGCTGCTGCCGGAAGAAAGCGAAATGGACAGTGTTTTATCCGGGATCAGCATGCATATGGCAAATGAAAGGATGGCGGCGAATGCCATAAACGCCCCCAGGCGGCCCAGTTGATGGTTCTTCATGCTGCGACCTCCCTTGGTGTGTATCACCTAGCCATATTAAAGCGGATCATGCCGCCTGTCAAGCGTTTCCTGCCATTGCGCTGCCATTTTCCATACGCTATAATGAAACCGGGTGAGATGATGCAGATAAGCAGGCTGTTTGAGATTGTAATCCTTTTACTGGATAAAAAAGCATGGACGGCGGGAGAACTTGCCCGCCATTTTGGCGTATCGCAAAGAACCATCTACCGGGATGTGGAAGCACTCAGCCAGGCGGGCATCCCGGTATACGCCTCCCAGGGGAAAAACGGGGGCATCTCCCTGGTGGAGAGCTTTGTAATCCAAAAATCGCTGCTGAGCAAGGAGGAGCAAACGGAAATACTGGCCGCGCTGCAAGGGCTCAAAGCCGTGGGCGTTACCCGGGGAGAAGGCCTGCTGGCCAAGTGGCGGGCCATCTTCGGCGCTGGGGACGGCGATTGGGTCGCGGTGGATTTTTCCGACTGGAGCCAGACAAAGCAAAGCGAACTGATGCTGCTCAAGGATGCTGTTTTGCAAAAAAAGGTGCTGCGCTTTACGTATTACGGCGCATCCGGCGAGAGGACGGAGCGGGAGGCGGAGCCCCTGCAGCTTTGGTTCAAAAGCCGCGCCTGGTACTTGAAGGCCTATTGCCGGCTGCGCGGCGAGGTTCGGCTGTTCAAGCTTACAAGGATGAAGGATGTGCGTCTTTCCGGAGACCGGTTCATAGCCCCCGGCCAAACCGATATGCCGCCGGTGTATGAAAGCAATCCGGCAAAGCCTTTCGTTGTACTTCATCTTTGGATCGACGGTTCCCAGGCATTTCGGGTGTATGACGACTTTGATGAAGCCCAGATCAAAAAACAGCCAGACGGCCATTTTCTCGCTTCCGTATCCTACCCCGAGGATGAATGGGTGTATGGCTTTTTGCTGTCCTACGGGCCCAGTTTGAAAGTGCTGTCGCCGCCGCATGTCAAGGATATTCTCAGGGAGCGGCTGAAAAGAATGTCTGCCTATTATTGAAATATGACAGCTAGTTGTCAGGTATCCGATGGTACAATAAGCCTATCAAAAAAGGAGGGATTGTACCATGGATCAAATCTTTTGCCAGAGCTGCGCCTTGCCCATGACAGAGGAAGACCAATTAGGGAAAAATGCGGACGGGAGCCTGAACATGGACTACTGCCGTTACTGCTATGCGGAGGGCAGCTTTACCAAAGAGGAAACGATGGAAGAAATGATTGAAAGCTGCGTTCCGTTTACGCTTGAGGCGGGCGTGTACCCCGACGCGGACGCCGCGCGCAAGGGTATGATGGAGTTTTTTCCCACCCTCAAGCGCTGGCGGAAAGCGTGAGGCTGCCCATGGCACAGAAGATGGATTTCAAGCAGACGCAGAAGGAGCTGTATCAGCCTTCCCGGGAACCCGGCCTCGTGGATGTGCCGGAGATGCTCTTCCTGATGGCAGACGGAAGGGAAAACCCCAACCAGGAAGGCGGGGAATACAAAAAGGCAGTGGAAGCGCTGTACGCCCTGACCTTCACCATCAAAATGAGTGTGAAGGGCGGCAAGGCGCTTTCCGGCTATTTTGAATACGCGGTCCCGCCGCTGGAGGGACTGTGGTGGCTGCTGGACGAGAAGGACACAGATTTCTTTACCGGCAAGGAGCGTTACTGCTGGACCTCCATGATCCGTCAGCCGGAGTTTGATACGGAGGAAGTACTCACCTGGGCCAGGGAGGAGGTGCGGAGCAGGAAGCCCGGCATTGACGTGTCTCAGGTAAGGCTGCACTCCTTTGCAGAAGGGCTGTGCGTGCAGGCCATGCACCTGGGACCCTATGAAAAGGAACCGGAAACGCTGGCCGTAATGAATGTGTACATGGATGGCAGCGGTTTGGATAGCGACGTGGGCTCGCAGCTTCAAAACGGCATGCGCCGCAGGCACCACGAGATTTATCTGGGCGACCCCAGAAGAACGAAACCACAGAACATGAAAACGGTTCTGCGCCACCCGGTGAAAAGGCGCGAAACGCTTCAATGATAGAATTGGAAACATTGCTTGCCGCAAAACAGGACGCGGCGGCGCTGGCGCAAACACTGTCGCCTGATGACATTCCGTATCTGATCGGCCTGTTGGGGGAAAAGAACAACGACATCCGCTACGCCGCCTTCCTGACGCTTCAAAAGAGAAGCGCGGCCTATGGCGACGTATACCCCTTCTGGGATGCGCTTGAGCAAAAGCTGCACCATGACAACTCCTACCAGCGCAGCATCGGCGTGATGCTCCTGGCGGAAAACATACGCTGGGACAGTAGCAATAAATTGGCATCCGCTCTCCCTTCCTACACGGCCCTCTTCCGGGATGAAAAGTTCATCACCGCAAGGCAGGCCATACAAAGCCTTGCGGTGTGGCTGCCTCACAGGCCGGATCAATATCCCGCCGTGCTCGAGGAATTATTATCCGTCCCCGTGGGGGAGCTGCCCGCTACCCAGCGCAGGCTGGTATACCTTGATATATTGCAGGTTCTTTTGCTGATGCAGCCGGGAGCGCCCAACGAAGCGGCGGCCGCCTACGTTATCAGGGCACTGGACAGCAGCCTTCTTGAGAAAAAGGAAAAGGATGCCCTCCGGCGGCGGATGGGCGCGGAAGGAAATCATGGAATGGCATGAATGGTATGGGCCGGATCATCCCCCCGCTTATGCGGAGATTTCGGCCTTTGTGGGCAGCGCATTATGGGATGAGGCGAGGCGGGAGGTGGAAACCGCCTTTCAAACAGCACCACGTCTGGAATACAGCAGCTGCTCCATGCAAAAGGGCTGGAATGTGAAGTACAAAAAGAGCGGCAGGGCTCTGTGTACGCTCTATCCCATGGCCGGGCATTTTCTGGCGCTGGTGGTTATCGGCCAGAGGGAAGATACTGGCATGCCGGCCCTGCTCCCCGCCCTGAGCGCGGACACCCGGGCGCTGTACGGCCGTACGCCCTCTTCCCTGGGCGGCCGCTGGCTGATGCTGAAGGTGGGGGATGAGCCTGCCTTGCGCGACTTGCTTTTACTGGTCAGGCTGAGGGCTGCTTCCTAGCGGATTGGTTTTTGAATTATGGCGACGGCATGCGAAACGGGCCGCATGCTGTTTTTTTCGTGCGTGTATACTTTGTAGAAATGAATAGCCCGCAAAACAGATTTATAGTATACTATGGCATAAAGCACGCGTGTTTTCAGGCGCGTAGGTTCGGTAAGGCGCCTTTTTATGGGGAGGGCAGATAAATTGGTTGCTTTTAGGCACCGGGAATGCAGCGATGAACAAATCGCCGCCTTCTGGACATGGTTTGAATCCCATGAGGCAAAACTGACGGAGAAGGATGGCGCAAAGCGGATACATGCCCTGCGTGAGGCGCAGGAGCAGCTTAGGGTTTTGTTCCCGGCCTGTCCCGAATCGGTGGGCTTGACCATCATGCCCAGCGGCGACAGGTGGGAGCTGAACATGGCATACGGCGGCAAAGCAAACGCCAGACGGATTGCCTGCCGCATAAGGGTGATGATGCCCTCCACCCTGCAGGGGAAATGGCGCATGGAGCTTTCCGAATAACCCAAATAATCGCGTTATGCCTGCCGGCAGGGAGATTTTGCTTGACAACGGTTTTCGGCTATGCTATCGTATACGGGCAAGCCGCTCGGGAGAGGTCTGTCTAAATGCGCTTTTGCGCAACCTCAATGCCCGGCGAGTAAACGTAGGAGGTGCTGCGCCATGTATGCAATTATTGCGACAGGTGGCAAGCAATACCGTGTATCCCAGGGCGATGTGATCTACATCGAAAAACTAAGCCAGGAAGTGGATAGCCCCGTAACCTTTGACGTGCTTATGCTGGGCGGTGAAGCCGGTGTAACGGCGGGCAATCCGCTGGTAAACGGAGCAAAGGTGGAGGGCAAGGTGCTGGCACAGCTCAAGGGCGAAAAGATAACCATTCGCACCTATAGGAGCAAGAAGGATTCCGCGCGCAAGATGGGCCACCGCCAGCCCTATACCAAAGTAGAGATCACCGCCATTAAAGCATAATGACCACCGTCACGCTTTTTACAATGCAGGATGTGTTGTGCGGGTTTGCCTGTGAGGGTCATGCGGGGTATGCCACATCGGGCAGCGATATCGTGTGCGCCGGGGTATCCGCACTGACAGCCACCTGCGCCAACGCGCTGGAAAGCGTGGCGAACATTCAAGTCAAAGTGAAAAGACGGCCAAAGGACGCTTTTTTGCAGGTACTACTGCCGGAGAATCTCAGCCAGGAACAGCGCCATGACAGCCAGGTGCTGCTGAAATCATTGCAGCAAGGCATCGGGGATTTGGCCGCCCAATATCCAAAGCATGTTCACCTGTCGATACAAGAATGGAGGAAACCGATATGATCAAGCTGAATCTTCAATATTTCGCCCATAAAAAGGGCGTAGGTTCCACCCGCAACGGCCGGGACAGCGAAAGCAAGCGACTTGGGCCAAAGCGGGCCGACGGCCAGTTTTCCCTGGCCGGCAACATCCTGGTCCGCCAGCGCGGCACCCACATCCATCCCGGCCAGAACGTGGGCATCGGCAAGGACGATACCCTGTATGCCAAGGTGGACGGCGTCGTGCGCTTTGAACGCCTGGGCAAAGACAAAAAGCAGGTCAGCGTTTATCCCGCCGCGGAAGCCGCTGCCCAATAAAGCATTACATTATGTAAAACAGCCTGCCCTGAGGCCATTCTCCGGGCAGGTTTTTTCCAATCATCCATACCAAAGAAGGGCTGAACTGTTGTGATCGGAACACTTATCAATACGGCTGCCATATTATTGGGCTCCCTGGCAGGCATCCTTTTGCGCAAGGGCCTGCCTCAGCGGCTTCGGGAAACGGTGATGCAGGGTTTGGGGCTGTGCGTGCTGGTCATTGGCATTATGGGCGCCATCAAGACACAGGATATGATGGCGGTCATCATATCCATTGTGGTCGGCGGTTGGATCGGCGCGCTGCTGAACATTGAAAAGCGGCTGGAGCAGCTGGGGCAGCGGATGCAGAAGCTGCTGGCCGGGAAGCATGACGCCGGGGATAATACATTTGCCACGGGCTTTGTGACCGCCAGCCTGGTTTACTGCGTTGGCGCCATGGCTATTGTGGGATCGCTGGAAAGCGGTCTCAAGGGCGACCACAGCACGCTGATTGCCAAGTCCGCGCTGGATGGCATTTCAGCTATTGTTTTTGCCAGCACCATGGGGCCGGGCGTGGCGCTTTCGGCACTGGCGGTGCTTGTGTATCAGGGGGGCATAGCGCTTTTGGCCCAGTGGGCTTCTCCCTTGTTTACCACGCCGCTGATTGCGGAAATGAGCGCCGTGGGCGGGCTGCTTATCATTGGTATTGGATTGAACCTGCTGTTTGACAGGCATCTGTCCGTGGGCAATCTGCTGCCGGCCATTTTTGTGCCCATGGCATACCTGCCCCTGTCGGAACTGGTGACACGGCTGATGGCCTAGATGCCCTGTGCGCAAGGAAATCAACGGAAATGCAAAAAGGCAAGGAGGAAACGGCATGGCTTGGGAGCAGAGCGTTCTGGACCGCATGGACGGCATCCTGCATGCGGCGAGCAGCCAGGGGCGGCATACGCTGCACGAGCATGAGGTATATCAGCTTTTGAAGCTGGCAGGAATGGACGTGCCCCAGCATGTTTTTGTCAGCGATCCCAGGGAAGTTACCGAGCAGATGCTTTCCCGCCTTCCGGGCAAGGACCTGATGATCAAAATCGTTTCCCGGGACCTGGCCCACAACCAGCGCTACGGCGGCGTGAAGCGTGTTACCATACGCGATCCGCTGTTTGTTCGTTTTATGCTGGAGCAGATGCATGAGGAGGTACTGTCCCACTTTGAGCAGGCGCCAAAGCCCCATATAGACGGCTTTCTCATTGTGGAATTCATACGCTTCACCCAGGCGCTGGGTAATGAGATTATGATCGGGCTTAAGGAGGATGCTTCCTTCGGCCCGGTGGTAACGCTGTCCAAGGGCGGGGACGACGCGGAGTTTTTCGCCAAATATTATGATCCCGCCAATCTGTTTCTTGCCCCCGTCAGCTATGGAGATGCGCAGAGCTTTACAAAAGGGCTGAACATACGGCACAAGTTTGAGGATATGGGGCATCCGGAGTATTTGAACATGATCGCCGCCGGCGTTGCGCGGATATCGGAACTGGGCATCGCCTTCTCGTTTTTATCGGGGCGCAGGCCGGATTTTTATTTGCGGGCGCTGGACTTGAACCCCATCGTATTTTCCAAGGACGGCCGTTTTGTGGCGGTGGACGGCTATGCCGAGTTTACACCGTCGGACGCGTCCGCGTCCGTTACCGCGCTGCCGGACGCGACCCATCTGAAGGGATTTTTCCATCCGCGGGGCGTTGTGGTGGCGGGCGTTTCCACCAAGGCGGAAAAATACAGCATGGCGCGAAACATTGTTACGCTGTTTGCGGAGCTTGACCGGGATGATGTGTACTGTGTGAATCCCAAGGGTGGTCAGGCCGTTATTCAGGGCCGGGTGTACCCGCTTTATAAAAGCTTGTCGGAAATCCCGCACCCTTATGATCTTGTGGTATACGCCGCCCCCGGCCAATATTCCCTGGATTTTATGCAGAAGGTGCCGTCCGGAAAATCGGTGATCCTGATTTCCGGTATTCCGGCGGATATGAAATACGAGGATTTTGTACGGGGAATGGAGGGCGCAAGGCAGCCGGGGGTCCGCGTCATCGGGCCTAATTGCATGGGCGTTTTCCGCACACCACGTGATGGGGAAAAGGGCGTCAACACCCTGTTTATTGATGAAAGGCGCATGCGCATACCCCTTGGCACCGGAAGCAATGTGGCGCTGCTCACCCAAAGCGGCGCCATGGGCATCACCAGCGTGGAGCGCAGTCAGTACGCTGCCATTTTCAGCACCATTGTCAGCTTTGGGAACAAGGTGGATGTCAACCTGCCTGACCTGATGGAGTATTTTGAACGGGACGGCGCGGTTGAGGTGATGGCCCTATACCTGGAAGGTGTTGGCGCGGGGGAAGGGCGCAGGTTTTTCGATCTGGCCCGGCGCTCACAAAAGCCGGTTATCGTGTACAAATCGGGCCGCACCGAGGCAGGGGCAAAGGCCGCCGCCTCCCATACAGCCTCCATCTCCGGCAGCTATGATGTGTTCAAGGCCGCCTGCCTGCAGGCCAATTGCGTGCTTACCGAGGAGTTGGACGACTTTTATCATTTCACCAAGGCGTTTGCCATGCTAAATGGCCGCAAGCCGCGAGGATGCCATGTAGCCGGCGTGGTCAACGCCGGCCTGGACGCCACCATGGGCGCGGATTTATTGCGCTATTTGAAGCCCGCGGAGTTTGCTAAGGAAACAGCAGACCGCATACGGGAACTGAACACCCATGGCCTTGTAAGCATTGGGACCGCATTTCTGGACCTGACGCCCATGACCGACGACGTGGGCTATGCAGCCTATATTGAGGCCGTACTGTCCGATCCCGGCGTGGATTGTTTGTTTGTTGCCATTGTGCCCCATATCGAGAACCTCAAAACGCTACCGGAGAGCTTCCGGGATGATGATGCCATCGGGCCGCTGCTCATTGCGGCCGCAAAGCGCCATCAAAAGCCTATCGTGGTTTCAGTCAACGCGGGGAAACATTTCCTGCCCTTTGTGCAATACCTGGAGGAGAACGGTTTGCCCGTCTATGGGGATATCCGTTCCGCTATCCGCAGCCTGGATGCCTTTGCGGAATACTGGACCGATACAAAAGCAATCAGCCCGGACTAAAAACTGTTACGACATAAAATGAATAAATTCGTGTTGTGCTACGTTAAATAGTTATTGTGAAGAAGGTGGACGGGAGGATCATGCGTGAGGCGTAAAAAAAATGAACGGCGATTCTTTGGGCTGGTGTTGGCCTTTGTGCTGCTCCTGTCTTTTGTTGCGCCGCAGGCTTTGCACATGCCGGCCGCCACAGCCTTTGCCATGGCGGAAAACGGCCTTGTCCGCGTGCTGCTGACGCGGCTTGCGTTAACCGACAGGCTGGACGCGGCACTGGACGGAAGCTATTCGGTACAGCCCGGCGGAATGGCGTTTCAGCGCGGGACAAAGCTGACCATATCCAGCGCCCAGGGCAGCCTTATGCTGTATTACGAGGGAATGGCCATGAATGCCGGGCAGCAGCTTGTTTTAGAGCGGCACACGGTGCCTGGCGGCGAGGAAAATGGCCTGCGCCTCAACGGCGATTACAGCCTGTATGCGGGCGATTTGGTGGTATCCATCAAGGATGGTATGCTGCGCGCCGTGCTGCATATTCCCATGGAGGAGTATCTGCTGGGCGTTGTGCCTTATGAGATGAGCGATTCCTTTCCGCTGGAGGCGCTGAAGGCCCAGGCCGTCACCGCCCGCACCTACGCGCTGAAAAAGACAGGCAGTACGCAGGACTACGATGTGGTGGACAACACCAACGACCAGGTGTTCAAGGGAATGCTGCCCGGCAATGTACAGGCTGCCCAGGCCGTGCGTGAAACCGAAGGCGTGGTGGGCTATTACGATGGCGGCCTGGCGGAATGCTATTATTCCGCCAGCAACGGCGGGCAAACGGAATTGAAGCAAAATGTGTGGGGCGGCCAGGATCAGGGCATCAGTGTAATGAAGGATGACCCCTATGACCTGGAAAACCCGCTGAGCGTGGTCAGAAGCTATAGTGTTATGCGGTCCATCGCCAATGTGGCGGCGGACGATCCATTGACATCCATGCTGAAAAACGCGCTGTCGGGCCAACTCACGGCCTTGGGTTACGACGGCGATCCGGCCTACATACGCGTCACGGCCATCAATGGCGTAACAGTACACACGCCAAGGTTTGCACAGCCATCCCGGGTGATGACAACGCTTCGGTTCGACGTGCGGGCGGAGGCCAGAAAGCCTGCGATGACATCGCTTCAGGAGGAGGAATCCTTCTTTCTGGCGCAGTCGCAGACGCCCGCCCCCACCCAAACGCCCCATGTACCAAATGCACCCCAGTGGACGGCGATGCAGCCGGTGCCACAGGCCCTGACCGTTGATCTGCCCATCTTCCCCGACGCAAAAAACGCGCTTAACCTGGCCATTAACGGCGACAGCAACGAGATCATAACCGTCAGGGAAACAGAGGACAGCTTTGTCATCGAATCCCGGCGCTATGGCCACGGCGTGGGCATGAGCCAGCGGGGCGCCGAATGGATGGCGCAAGAAAACGGTTCCACATTTGATCAGATTCTTCAATTTTATTATCCTGGCATGACGCTTGTTAAGATGAAGGCCCAGGCGTCGCCGCAGCCGCCCATTGACGCGGCTTTCCTGGCCACACCCGGCCCGCCGGCCACGCCCACTCCACGCCCCACCTTGATGCCTGTCAGCCAGACGCCGGGGCCGGAGCAATGGCAGGCCAAGGTGACGCTTATCGCGGAAAACTCCACCCTGAACCTAAGGGGCGAACCGAGCCTTGTGGGGCCGGTCATACGCCAGCTGTATTACGGGCAAAAGCTGTTGGTGCTGGAGGAGTTGCCTGAAGGCTGGCTCAAGGTGAAAACGGACGCGATGGAAGGCTATGTAATGGCCAGTTTTGTGGAGAAGGATGAATAGACGATCAGCAAAGCGGCCGCCCGGCAAAACTGCCGGGCGTCAGTGTATCAACAAAGTGGCTGACGCCACTTTGTTGAGCTTTCCCCTCGCTGCACTGCAAAAGGCTACGCCTTTTGCGGCCGTTTGCTCGGGCAAGGAAGGAATTTCACCGAAATTCCTCGCAAACCCCCGCAACCTCAATCGGCGCGGCTTACAGCCGCTTGTTTCGGTTGATTCGTTCGGTTCGCCCTTTGCTTCCCATCTGGCTCAACCGTCGCCGTGGTGCGCTACCGCTTCCAACCCCGGCTTGCTCAATCGGCGCATTGCTCACTGCCGTTCACACTGCTTGTTTCGCAAGCTTCCTCCACCCGGCCTGGTGCCCCCACTGGGGGCGGCCGGGCTGCGGAACCCGTTTCG
>JAEWNM010000197.1 GCA_023392755.1 Bacillota bacterium | reverse complement strand
GTGAAGGGCCCGCTCATAACGCAAACCATCACCTGCGCACGGGACAGCTCCCTGGCCTTTTGCAAATGGTATGCATGTCCCTTGTGGAAGGGATTGTATTCACAAATCACGCCGCATACGCCCGGCTGTGGCAGCTTGGCCATAAGCTGTTCCTTTCCTTTGTTTTTTTCTTGACTATTTTCTACTTGGCAAGGAAATATTCTCATTTTCCTTGAATGAACCCTTTTTTTTCGACCAGAAATCCTGTATAATAGATTGGTTGGAAAGCATGCGCGTTTTTCGCGTTCATTTTTATGTCAAGGAGGATTTTCTATGTCCGCGCTGGAGAAGATCAAGGCAAAGGCCAGGCAAAACGTAAAGCATATCGTCCTGGCGGAAGGCACCGAACCCCGTACCGTTCAGGCGTCGGCCCTTATTGTAAAAGAGGGTGTCGCCCGCGTCACATTGGTAGGGCCTGGGGACGAGATTAAAAAGGTGGCTGCCCAATATCAGGTGGACCTTACGGGCGTCGGCATTGAAGACCCCGCCGTCAGCGCAAAAACAGCCTCCTATGCGCAGCTGCTGTATGAATTGCGCAAGAGCAAGGGTATGACGATGGAAGAAGCGGACAAGCTGGTTCGTGAAAATACACTGTATTTTGCCACCGTAATGGTGAAAAAGGGGGATGCCGACGGTATGGTGGCCGGGGCCATCAACTCCACGGGCAACACGCTTCGCCCCGCCCTTCAAATTATCAAAACCGCGCCGGGCATCAGCGTGGTATCCTCCTGCTTCCTCATGGAGCTTCCCGATCAGAATTACGGGGACGGCGGCGTGCTGGTGTTTGGCGACTGCGCCGTGATCCCCAACCCCACCGCGGACGAGCTGGCCGCCATTGCCGTCGCCAGTGCCCAAACAGGCAGGGAGCTTACCGGCATGGAGCCCAGGGTGGCCATGCTCTCCTTCTCCACCAAGGGCAGCGCCTCCCACGAGCTTGTAACCAAGGTGCAGGAAGCCACCAAAAAGGTGCGGGAAATTGCGCCTGCGCTGAATGTGGATGGCGAATTGCAGGCGGACGCCGCGCTGGTCGAATCCGTGGGCAAGCTGAAAAGCCCGGGCAGCTCCGTGGCGGGCAAAGCGAATGTACTTGTTTTTCCCGATCTGCAAGCCGGCAACATCGGCTACAAGCTGGTGCAGCGCTTGGCGGGGGCGGAAGCCATCGGCCCCATTGTGCAGGGCCTGGCCAAGCCTGTGAACGATTTGAGCCGCGGCTGCTCCATTGAGGATATCGTCAGCGTCGTGGCCATCACCGCCGTCAAGGCGCAGTAAGGGAGATTAAGCACATGAAGATACTG
Organism: Bacillota bacterium; assembly: GCA_023392755.1. Classification (GTDB taxonomy): domain Bacteria; phylum Bacillota; class Clostridia; order Christensenellales; family Aristaeellaceae; genus JAEWAH01. The sequence continues at coordinate 1,846 of JAEWNM010000197.1, read as the reverse complement.
ATTTTAAACGCCGGCTCCTCGTCGCTGAAATACCAATTGATCGATATGCAGGATGAAACCATTCTGGCCAAGGGCCTGGTGGAGCGCATCGGCATCGCGGGCAGCAAGATCAAGCAAACCGCGGGGGATAAGGTGTTTGAGGCCCAGGCGCCTATGAAGGATCATGTGGAGGGCATACAGTATATGCTGTCCGCTTTGACCGACGGAGAAAAGGGCGTTGTGAAAAGCATGGATGAAATCGGCGCTGTTGGCCATCGCGTACTGCACGGCGGTGAAAAGTTTTCCGGCTCTGTGCTGGTGAACGACGCCGTTATCGCGGCTATCGAGGAAAATATACCCCTGGGGCCTCTGCATAATCCCGCCAACCTGATGGGCATCCGAGCCTGCCAGAAGATCATGCCGAATACGCCCAATGTGGCGGTGTTCGACACGGCTTTTCATCAGACGATGCCCAAAAAGGCGTATCTGTACGGCGTACCCAAGGAATACTACACTAGGCTCAAGATTCGCCGCTACGGCTTTCACGGCACCTCCCACCGCTATGTGAGCAAACGGGCAGCCGAATTTCTGGGCCTCAAGCCGGAGGGGTTGCGCATCATTACCTGCCATTTGGGCAACGGCTCCTCCCTGGCAGCGGTGAAGGACGGCAAGTGCATCGATACCAGCATGGGCATCACGCCATTGGAAGGCGTTGTGATGGGCACGCGTTCCGGCAGCCTGGACCCGGCCGTTGTGCAGTTCATTGCCAACAATGAACACAAGTCGGTGGACGAGGTGCTGGATATCCTCAATAAAAAGTCCGGCCTGGTGGGTCTCTCCGGCATCTCCAGCGACATGCGCGACATCGACGCCGCCGCCGAAAAGGGAAATGAGGACGCCATCACCGCCAGGGAAATGCTGGTGTACGGCATCCGCAAATATATCGGCGCGTATGCCGCCGCCATGAATGGGGTGGATGTGATCGTTTTCACCGCCGGTATCGGTGAAAACAACATCAACATCCGCCGGCTGGTGATGGAAGGCTTTGAGTATCTTGGCGCCAAGCTGGATGCAGGCAAAAACAACACCCGGGAGGAAGCCGTCATTTCCACAGACGACAGCCGCGTGAAGATTGTTGTGATCCCCACCAATGAGGAGATCGTTATCGCCCGCGACACCCTGGAGCTTGTTGGCGCCAGGTAATCGGCTGGCAAAAATAAAGATTGACAAATGTCGCCCCGCATTCTATAATAATCGACGGTCACATTTTGAGGTGAAGGCATGCTTTTGGATATTTCCCGGGCGCTTCGCTCTCCTGGAACCGAGTTCCCCTTTGAGCTTGACGGCGAAATACCCACCCAGGATGTCCTGGGCGAAACGGTCTCCTTTGATAAGGCGGCCCTCAGCGGTACATACAGCGCCGCCGGGAAAAGCGTGTTGATCCAGGGACAGCTTTTTGCCGCCGCCCATTCCGTCTGCGCCAAGTGCCTTGGCCCGGCACAGATGGAACTCACGATTCCTTTTCGGGAAATCTTCGTGCAGGACGGCGACCCGGAGGATCCGGACAAGTTTGCGTTTGAAGGCAGCTTGCTGGACCTTGGTCATCTTGCGTTGTCCCTGGCCGTGCTCAATTTGCCCATACGCTTTGTATGCGGGGCGGGCTGCAAGGGCCTTTGCCCGGTGTGCGGGGAAAATCTGAACAAGAATCAATGCACATGCCGGAAGGAATTGCCGATAAAGCATCCTTTTGAGGCGCTGCAGATGCTTTTAAAGGATGAGGAGGTGTAGTCATGGCTCTTCCCAAGTATAGAACTTCCAAGGCCCGCAAGCACAGCCGCCGGGCCAACTGGAAACTGACCCTTCCCGG
>JAEWNM010000195.1 GCA_023392755.1 Bacillota bacterium | reverse complement strand
AAAGCTGGAATCAGCCGTTTTCAGCATATACGGCAAGGAAATGCTCAAATCCATGCGCCTGATTACCGGCGGCACCAGAGGCGTATGGCTGGAGGGATATGTGGGCATCGGCGACAGTGCCAGGGGCACGCGCAGCCACCAATCTTTCTTCATCAATGGCCGTTACATGAAAAGCGCCCTCCTTGCCCAGGCACTGGAGCAGGGCTGCAGGGAGCGGGTAACCATCGGCCACTTTCCCACCTGCGTTCTGCATTTGAAAATAGCACTGGATGCTGTGGATGTGAATGTGCATCCCAACAAAATGGAAGTCCGCTTTCAAAACGAAAATGACATCTTCGAGGCTGTTCGCGATATGATCCAGGAGGAGCTTGGCAAGGATGCGCCTCTCGTGAACGTTCCTGAAATGTCGCTTCAACCTGCCGACGTTTCAAAACAGCTGTTTTCAAACAGCGTAGCTGTAAGACAGTCAACACCAGGCGCACCCGGTGATAATCCGAAAGCAATAGACTCTGGTACGGAAACAACGAACGTAGTCAATAACAAACCGGAGTACGAAAGTGATCCGCATCGATTAGAACCAAAGTCTGTTCCGGCGGCGCATATGAACGCTCCTATTTCGGTGCCACTGCCAGGCGCGGGACATGCGCCAGTCCTTCGGGAAACCTATACGCCCGCTTCCATGGTGACGCCCTCGCCCGCGCCGCGGGATGAGATGGTTGCCGCCATTACCGGGCAACCTGCCGTTGATGAACTAAAGCCTTTTGAAAAGGTTGAAGCCATACCCGCATTGCCTGAAACGGAAAGGAATCCGGACCTTACCGTGCTAGGGGTCGTATTTCAAACATATATCCTGCTGGAATATGGGGATCAGCTTTTGCTGATCGACCAGCATGCCGCCCATGAAAGGCTGCTGTTTGATAAGATGATGCGGGCATACGATCAAAATACCGCTTCCCAGCCTTTGCTTGTGCCCCAGGTGGTTACACTTTCGCACAGGGAGCTGGAAACGCTTAAAGAAAACCAGGAGGCTCTGGCCCAGGTCGGCTTTGAGATATCAGCCTTCGGCGACCATGCCGTGCAGGTACGGTCGGTTCCCATCATTCTGGGTCAGCCGCAGGCCAAGAGCTTCCTTTTGGAGCTGCTGGATCAGCTGGAGACAATGCGCGGCCTGAGCACCCTGGAGAAACGGCGCACCGCCATACTGCAAATGGCCTGCAAACGTGCCGTGAAGGGTGGAGAGCGCCTGCCCCGGGTGGAAATAGAGGATTTGGTGCGCAGAACCACGCAGACGGGGGTGACGCCTACGTGCCCCCACGGCCGTCCGCTGGTTGTTTTGATTTCTCGCCAGGATTTGGACAAGCGATTCAAACGCATTCAATAGCCGGAAGGAAGATTGCTTGTGCACAAGCCTCCCTTGATTGTTGTCGCCGGGCCTACGGCAAGCGGCAAAACCAGCCTCTCCATCGCCCTTGCACACCGTCTTTCGGGTGAGGTTGTCGCCATGGATTCCATGCAGATTTACCGTCACATGGATATTGGCACTGCCAAGCCAACTTTGGACGAGCGGGAGGGCATACCGCATTACATGCTGGATGTGGCGGACCCTAGGGATGCCTATACCGTGGCGAATTACGCGGAGCAGGCGAAAGCATGTTTGAGCGATGTATACCGCAAAGGCAAAATACCCATTTTGACAGGCGGCACAGGACTGTACTTGAAATCGCTGACCGCATCCATGGAGCTTGGCGGTGCACAGGGCGATCCGGCTATACGTGAGCGGCTGACAGCCATAGCCCGCGGGGAAAACGGCGCTGATACGCTTGCGGCCATGCTTCAAAAGGTAGACCCGGAATCTGCACAGCGGCTTCACAGGAATGATGTACGCCGCGTCATAAGAGCGCTGGAGGTATATGAGCTGACCGGAAAGCCTTTTTCCAGCCAGCATGATGTTGTTCAGCCTGAATGCCCCTATAGCCTTTGCGTATTGGGGCTTTTCATGGACCGGGAAACGCTGTACAGGCGTATTGAAGACCGGGTGGATGCCATGATGGATATGGGGCTGCTTGCTGAAGTGGAACATCTTTTGCGCATGGGCGTATTGCCTGATGCCCAATCCATGCAGGGCCTTGGGTACAAAGAGCTGATACCTGTCCTGCTTGACGGGCTGCCGCCAAAACAGGCGGTGGAAGCCATCAAGCTTGGCACGCGCCATTACGCCAAGCGCCAGATGACCTGGTTCCGCCGGACGGAAGGCATCACTTGGCTGGATGCCACTTCAGCGGATTGCGTTGAGCAGGCTTGCAGCCATACACGCGCTTTTCTGGGCGTGTGACCGAACAGAATGTTATGGGAGATGTGTACCTGATGACAGAAATTGAAAAACTGGTCGAGCAGGCGCAAAGCGACTGCCAAAGCGTTTTTGCCGCCTTGGAGGATAATGAAATATTTAATACCCGCCGGGTGCTTTCCGCCATGCAAAAGCATCAGGTGGCGTCACGCCATTTTGCGCCCACTACCGGCTATGGGTATGGGGACATCGGCCGGGATACGCTGGAGGCCGTATATGCCGATGTATTCCAAACGGAGGCAGCCCTTGTGCGGCCCCATATCGCCTCCGGCACCCATGCGCTGTCGCTGTGCCTGTTTGGGCTACTGCTGCCTGGGGATCATCTTCTGTCAGCCTCTGGCAAGCCATACGACACGCTGGACGAGGTCATCGGCATTTCGGGAAAATCCGCCGGCTCACTGGCGGAAATGAATGTTTCCTACAGCCATGTGGAGTTGGACCCCCAGGGAAAGCTGGATACAGCGGCTGTAATGAAGGCTATACGGCCCAACACCCGGGTGGTGATGGTCCAGCGCAGCCGGGGATACGCCTGGCGCGACTCCCTTTATCCGGAGGATATAGCGCCGCTGGCGGAGCTTTTGCACCGTGATTTTCCCAATATCCGGCTGATGGTGGACAATTGTTACGGCGAGTTCGTGCAAAAAACGGAACCAAGCCAGCACGGCGCGGATGTGTGTGTGGGGAGCCTTATCAAAAATCCCGGCGGGGGATTGGCCCCAACCGGGGGGTATATCGCAGGCAAGGAAGAATGCATCCGGCGTATTGCGTACAGGCTTACCGCGCCGGGCATCGGGCAGGAGGTAGGCTCCTATGCCGGCAGCTATCAGCCGTTTTATCAGGGGCTGTTCCTGGCGCCCCATGTGGTGGCCCAGGCGTTGAAAACAGCCATACTGGCCGCCCGGGTATTCGAATTGCTGGGAATGAAAACGGCCCCTTCCGCTTTTTCGGCCCGTTCGGATATTATACAGGCCATTGAAATGCGGTCGCCTGCGCGGCTGATCGCTTTTTGCCAGGGAATACAGGCGGCATCTCCGGTGGACAGCATGGCTGTGCCTGAACCGTGGGACATGCCCGGTTATCAAAACCAGGTCATCATGGCCGCCGGCACCTTTGTATCGGGCGCATCCATAGAACTCAGTGCCGACGCACCCATGCGGGAGCCTTATATCGCTTACCTGCAAGGCGGTTTGACCTATGGTCATGGGAAAATCGCATTGATTAACGCGCTCGAGCATATGCGCAGGGCCGGCGGCCTGAACTGATACCCTGTTTTTCATGTTACATTCACTCCCGTCATATAATTGGCAGAAGGGAGTGGAGGTCATGTCATATCGTCCTTTGCCCAAAGCACAGGTCAAACCGATGCGTGTGGTTCACCGGAAGGCGGCGGACGGGCCAAACATTATTCCGCCCAAAGTGCCTGAAAAAGAAAAGAAAATGGAATGGGTACGGCCCCGCAAAAAAGACTTTGCGGAGCGGCTGACGCGCAACATGGCTGTAGCCGCTGCGCTTTTGCTGTGCGCGGTGGCGGTTCGCAATGCCGCGCTGCCGCAGGCGAAGGACGTATTTACCGCCATACAGGACAGCGTTACCATGGACCTGGATGATACGCTGGGCAAACTGACGTTTGTCAGCAATCTCCTGCCGCAATCCGCGCTTGTATTCTGGAACAGCAATGAAACAGTACAGGTAGCAGCTCCCGTACATGGAGACATCGTTCACACATTTCAGGAGGAGGAGCCGTATATTGCGCTGCTGGGCACATCCTCCGACGTGCGGGCGGCTGCCGACGGAGAAGTTATGACCATTGCCCATGGGGATGGGGAGGAGCGTGTTGTCCGCGTACGTCATGAGGATGGCCTGGAAACGTTGTATGGCAACCTGTTGGAATGTTTTGTGGCGGAAGGCGATCCGGTGTATGAAGGGGACATCATCGGGGAAACAGCGGATAAGCAGCCTGTTTTTTTCGAAGTGCGAAGGAATGGCAGGTCCCTTGACCCTGTTCCCTTGATGCGGGAAGTGGTGGCTGTTCCGTGAAAGCGCTGGAAATCAACCATACCCGCATCCGTATCCATCCTCTGGCGCTCATTGGTGCCATAGCATGCATCGGCATGGGGCAGGGGAGCGCGGTGCTGTCCGCGGTGCTGGCGCTGACACTTCATGAGCTTGCCCATGTTTTCGCCGCCAAGTCATTCCGTCTGCCGGTGCCTGAAGTGGAAATAACGCCCTTTGGCGGCGTGGCACGCATGGAGGATATTTGTGAGGCAACGCCGGTGCAGCAGTTTGTGGTGGCGGCGGCCGGTCCTGCCATGAGCTGGATGTGCTGTCTTGCGTGTGCGGGCTTAATGCAGTTGGGATGGGTAAGCCTCACACAGATCGGAGGATTTCTCCGCTGGAGCCTGCTGCTTTTGTGCTTTAACCTTATCCCGGTTTTGCCCCTGGATGGCGGGCGTATGCTGCAGGCGCTGCTTACGCCGTGGCTTGGCTGGCAAAAAGCCATGCGCATCCTGTCCACGGCAGGCATAGGCCTTGGCATTTTTCTCAATGGAGTAGCCATATGGGGTGCCTTGCACGGCGTGGCGAATCTGTCATTGGTGATTGCGGGCTGCTATCTGATGTATGCCGCCCATGTATCCAGAACAATGGCGGCAATCCAGTGCATTCACAGTGTCATTTCCAAAAAGACGAAACTGGAGCGGGAAAAAACGCTTCAGGTTGAATGGCTTGGCGCGTCCGGCTTAACAAGTGTAAGGGACTTGTTCCGCAGGATGACTCCCGGGAAATATCACCGGGTGATCGTTATTGACGATGACGGCCTCAAAAGCCTGGGGGAATTGGACGACGGAGACCTGGTCACCGCCCTTTTAGATACGCCGGAAGAAACAATTGGAAACATATTCAAGGAAAAATAATATGCATGGCTATCAGTATATAAAAAGGCAGACGGCTTGCGCATATATGCAAAAGCCGCCTGTTCTCATATGGCAGGGGCAGAAGAACTCGAACCTTTAACAAAGGTTTTGGAGACCCACGTAACGGTTCACCTGTTGCGAAGTACATGCGAATGAAAGAAACACCTTATGTAGACGGCTTAGAGAAAATGTATTCTGCTCTTGTTCCATCTGAATAACAAAAACGCAGTCTCGTACGAAACTGCGTTTCTGGGATATCTACGTATAAAAAATCACGCTATAGTTTTTTTTGTCAGTTGGAGCTATAGGAATACATCTGTTAGAAATCACACATAAGACACCAAGCAACTCCGAATTGATCCCTTACCTCACCAATGATTACCATATACGGTGGGCATGTCAGTTCTCTGATAATTGTGCCTTCTTCCGCAAGCACGGAGAACACCCTTCTGACTTCTTCTTCTGTATCAAAGCTAACATTCATTGTTATTTTTTGCGTAAGTGCAGTCTTTTCGGAATCACCCAAATCTGTCAGTCGCACTTCACAGTCACCGAAGAAAATCTCTGAATGATATACCCTGTCATCTATATCCTCATTCGGCTTTTCCCAGCCATAAGATACCGCATCACGATAGTGGATTAATGTCTTTACTGTACAGCCGAATGCTCTTTTGTATAGTTTCAAAGCAGCGTCCGCAGTCCCTGCAAAGCAAAGTTGTGTAATAATCTTCATCTTTTTCCCCCAAAAACGTAATCTTCAGTTCAGTAAATTCCGGTTTTTCGATGAATTCATTGTAACGCATTTTTTACCTTAATTCAATACCAAGCCTGAATTCATGGGCGAAAACGAAAGAAATGCAAGAGCCATTCGCGGGATAATGCTGCAAGCTCCCGGGGGCAATAGGCGCTTTGTTCTGGTTATGATTTTCCTGGTGCTTCGTTATTTTATGGTTCTCGTGCGATGGGAGATAGCATTTTCCTCCAGGATGCGATAAAATATCCCCAAGGAGAAGGGAGTGTCGCCGTTGGCGGAACTGTTAACCGGCATGCAGGCCTTGGGCATATATATTCTTGTCATGGTTTGTATCGCATTTGCTTTGCGTGCGTTTACAAAGATTCCCAACGAAGTGTATCGCAAATTGCTCCACTGCATTTTGCTAGGCGCATTATATGTTTGGACCTTCGGCTTTGAAACTTGGTACATATCGGTGCTGTCCGCAGTTGGATTTGCATTGGTGCTATATCCGGTGCTAATCTTTGTTCCCCGTATCAAGTGGGTTGCCAGATTCCTCATCGAACGGAAAGCCGGTGAATTCAAGCGCAGCTTGCTGGTGGTGTTTCTGATGTATGGCGTCGTTACCACTGTGTGTTGGGGTTTCCTCGGTGATCGGATGGTGGGTCTTTGCAGTTTCTATGCATGGGGCTTTGGTGATGCTGCCGCGGCTCTCGTTGGCAAGCGCTTTGGCAAGCACAGCATTGAAGGCAAGCATATTGAAGGCCGCAAAAGCTGGGAAGGCACCATTGCCATGTTCATGGTTTCTTTCCTGTGTGTAGCCGTGCTTTTGACGCTTCGTAGCGGTATGGCGTGGCATACCTGTCTGCTAATTTCTGTCATAACTGCGGCAGTAAGTGCGGCGGTGGAACTGTTCTCTCTGGATGGATTTGATACCATCATGTGCCCAGTTACCGCTATGGCTGTTTTGCTTCCCTTGGTTCATTTCATCGGAGGGGGCATTTGATGGAGAAACAAAAGTCCGGACAGCGAACCCTGCTGATGTCTGTGCTGATGAGCGCACCGGGCCCGTTGATTTTAGCCATTGGCCTGATGGCAGGACAAAGCTCTACCCAATTGGCGGATTTCTTCCGTAGAAGCGCAGAACTGCTGGCGATGATTTGTTCTTTTGTGGTTTTCTGTATCACCCAGAAGGAATGCTGCTCGCCAAAGTATAAAGCTACTTTGGAAAAAGGAACAAACATGTTTGTCGGTTTCGTGATGTGCACCAGTGGTGCAATCATGATTGGGCTGGCTCTGTTTGCCGCTAACGAAAATAAGGGCAATGTGATTGGTGGCCTGGTGATTGCTGCGATGGGCATGGTGGCCAACACGCTGTTTTGGAAAAAGTATACCAAACTGAATCGCACATCTCCTAATTCAATTTTGGCTGTGCAAGGGCGGCTTTACCGGGTCAAGGCTATGGTGGATACCTGCGTCACCATTGCATTGGCAGCGGTCGCATTGCTGCCCACTTCTCCGCTTGCCGATTGGATAGACCGAATCGGATCTATCGTCGTTGCAGTGTATTTGATTCTCTGCGGTATCAAAACCGTCCGGGAAAGTGCGGTAAAGCTGAAAGATAATGGGATAGAGTAAAGTCGTCTTCAAAATTTATATCGTTCTAAAGTTTGCACCCATCGCAAAATGGGTGCATTTTCTTTAGGGCGCTGCCCGGGCATCGGATCGACCGCCAGGGGACATTGGCTGATAGCTTTGGTAAACCTGCAAATGTTTGGGTGCA
>JAEWNM010000180.1 GCA_023392755.1 Bacillota bacterium | reverse complement strand
GTACAATAACCATAACAAAATCGCCTGCAATGGCGGTACACGGAAAGGAAATACACCATGGAAAAAGTTCGCATCGGCATCATCGGCTGCGGCGGCATCGCCAACGGAAAGCATATGCCCAGCCTGAAGAAGCTCTCCCAGGCGGAAATGACGGCATTTTGTGATATTGTTCCGGAGCGCGCGAAGGAAGCGGCCGAAAAATATGGCGCGCCCGGCGCAAAGGTGCTCACAGATTACAGGGAGCTTTTAAAGCTTGACCTGGATGTGGTTCATGTGCTGACCCCCAATTCCAGCCACGCGCCCATCACCATTGCCGCGTTGGAAGCCGGCAAGCACGTCATGTGCGAAAAACCCATGGCAAAGAACACCGCCGAAGCCCGGCAAATGCTGGAGGCGGCAAGGCGCACCGGCAAAAAGCTCACAATCGGCTATCAGAACCGCTTCCGTCCCGACAGCCTGTATCTGAAAAAATGCTGTGAAAACGGTGATCTGGGCAGTGTTTATTACGCCCGGGCACTGGCCATACGCCGCCGGGCCGTACCTACGTGGGGCGTGTTCCTGGATGAGGAAAAGCAGGGGGGCGGCCCCCTCATCGACATCGGCACCCATGCCTTGGACCTGACGCTCTGGTGCATGGATAACTATGAGCCTTATCTGGTCGTAGGAACAAAGTACCACGAGCTGGCGCCCAAGCCCAACTCCGCCAACGCCTGGGGCTCCTGGGATCCGGAAAAATTCACCGTGGAGGACGCCGCCTTCGGCTTCATCCGCATGAAAAATGGCGCTACCATCACCGTGGAGGCCTCCTGGGCGCTGAATACCTTGTTCGTGCACGAAGCCAAGACCATGCTCTGCGGCACCGAGGGCGGCGCGGACATGCTGGGCGACAACGGCGCGCTGCGCATAAACGGTGAAAAATTCTCACAAACCTATGTCACCACGCCTGATTTGAAAGCGGGCGGCGTCGCCTTCTATGACGGCGCAACCGTTTCGCCCGCCGACCTGGAAGCCAGGATGTGGATTGACCACGTGCTGGACGGCACCAAGCCCCTGTTGGTCAAGCCCGAGCAGGCGCTGGTGGTTACGCAGATACTGGATGCCATCTACGAATCCGCCAGGACGGGCAAGCCTGTCATTTTCGACTGACACATAAAGGAGAAGCGTATGATGCTGCCTATTGCGTATCAGGTGTATTCCGCCCGGGAAGAGGCGCAGGCCGATTTGAACGGCGTTCTTGGCCAGATCAAATCATTGGGGTATGACGGCGTGGAATTCGCGGGCTTTTACGGCCACACGGCGGAAGCTGTGTTGGGCATGCTGTCGGAGCACGGCCTCAAGGCCATCTCCAGCCATGTGCCCATGGCCAAAATCATCGAGGATATGTTCGGCGTTATCGCCTATCATCAAACCATCGGCTGCGAATATATCGCCGTCCCCTTCCTGGATGAAAGCAGCCGCCCCGGCGCGGCGGGCTTTGCCGCCATGCTGCGGGTGATGTACAAGTTCGGCAGGCTGTGCAAGGAAGGGGGGCTGCAGCTTTTGTACCACAACCATGATTTCGAGTTTGCGGCCCTGTCGGGCCAGTACGGCCTTGATTTCCTGTACGAAGCCATTCCCGCCGATATCCTAAAGACGGAGATCGATACCTGCTGGGTAAAATATGCAGGGCTTGACCCCGCGGAGTATGTCCGCAAGTATGCCGGCCGCTGCCCGGTGGTGCACCTGAAGGATTATGTGGGCCGCAAGGATGGCAAAACACCCTACGGCCTCATCGGCACCGACAAGGCGGCTGATAAAGACGTGGCCTTTTCCTTCAAGCCCGTTGGAATGGGCTGCCAGGACATTCCTTCCATCGTGGCCGCCGCTGTGGAAAGCGGCGCGCAATGGCTTGTGGTGGAGCAGGACCTGTCCCCGGAGCGCCCTCCGCTGGCAGCCGCAAAGCTGAGCCTGGATTACGTAAAATCCATCGGCCGGTAGGGGACTCTGTCCCCTACACCCCTGCTCAAGGGATATAACCCCTTGGGAATCCCCATTCTTTATCAAATAAAAGAGGCAGGCGGTAAAGCCTGTCTCTTTTTTGCTGCAAACATAATGCAACTCTTTTGTTTGCCCAGGACCGGTGCGTAGGGCCGCCTGAAAAAAGTGCAGCCCCAAAAATGACAACGCCTTTGACCGTTTTACAGATGATAATCTCCCGCCGCTTCCGGCTGATAGATCACCTTCTTGACATGTATTTCGGCAACGCCGGAAGGAACCTTCCACTGAATGAAGTCACCTTCCTTATACCCAAGGATGGCTGTTCCAATGGGGGATAAGACCGACAGCTTGTTGCTTGCAAGGTTGGCTTCGGGGGGATATACCAGCGAAACCTCAAGCTCGTCTTCCCCCAAATCCAACAGAACCTTGGAATTCATGGTGATGACCTCCCGGGGAACCATATGGCTGTCTACCACCTGGGCGCGGCCAAGCTCACGTTCCAGGGCCTGCATGAATTGATCCTCGACCGTTCCATTGTGCGCCTCATCATAGATCAGTTTCTTGAGCCTTGCTTGATCGACCTCCGTTATGATCACCTGTGCCGGCATGGTATTCCCTCCCTGCTTGATAAACTTCAAATATTCATCCATGGTGATTTCTAGCCTTTGAAGCGCCGGCGTTTCATGCCTCAGCTTAAATCCGGACCTGAGAAACGCCCGCATGGACCGCTTGTTCTCGCGATGAATCCTGGCGGTCATTTTCGCCGATCTCAGTTCAAAAAAAGCAATTTTCATGCTTTCACGGATCGCGCTGGTGCCTATCCGTTTTCCCCAATTCGCCCGGTCACCGATGACGATCACCATTTCCGTATCACAAACTCCCGCCACCAGGCGCACAAAGCCCACCGGAGTGCCTTTTTTATCATGAATGATGTAAAATCTTCCGCCACGGCTGAACAGGTGCGTCACAACCGGCAGGTTGACCCTGTCCACCGCCTGCCTGATATGAATGGGCACATCCTGCGTGTCGCTCAGATATTTCCTGACCTCCTCATCCGAAAGCCATTGTATAATCTGCAATGCATTTTCCCTTGTTACTTCGGGACATAAATAAATAAAAGGCTCTTTCATTTTTTACTACACCCTGTCGTAAGAAATAAAAGCCCTTCATAGGACATCTATGACGGTTCTTTTTATCTACTATAACAAATAATTGTCCGGTCGTCAATCCATAGGACAGTAATCTTGCGCATGGCAAGGCGGCTGTTGCGCAAAGCAGCCGTTCCATGCTGCATTGCATGGAAAACATGAAAACCATGCCAGATGCTACGGAGCCGCCGGGTGCCGGATCATGCAATACTGCAAAAGGTCAAAAGGCGTCTGGACGGTGGTATGCAGTTCAAAGCCGTAATGCTGGTACATGGGCAGGTTCTTTTCGTTGTGGGTCTCCAGGGAGACCAGCAGCCCCTTTTGATCGGCATACCTCAGCACCGGCTCCATCACCTTGTGGGCGATGCCCGTTCCGCGGGCCGCGGGGCGAACGGCAAAGTAGATGATATGCATGTAGCGCCTGGGCGGCAGCTCCTTGGTCCAGGTGGCGTTCAGATACTGCCTGGCCTTCAAAAAATGCCCCAGCGTCTTTAAGGACATATCATCCTTGATCAGCGATACATTGGTTTTCCAGGCGTAAAATGTTTCCACGGAAAAGAATTTCAAGTGGTTGTAGGGCTGGGAATCGTCATCGGCAATGATCAGTCCATTGACGTCCGCGCTGTCGGCAAAGGCATCGTCGTTTTCCAGAAGCTCGCCCGCGTCACAGGCGAATACTTCGGGCAAAGTCTTGTCCCGCAGGTGTACCTCGGGGATAAGCTTTCTGTACAGCGGATCGTCCTTGAAGCATTCCAGCAGGATGCGGACCACCTTGGAGGCGTCCGCCCGGGATAAGTGATACAGCGTATCAATTTGCATCATCGCACCACCTGATTATACGATATGGAAAAACTGAATGCTTCCAAGAAAATTCAAAGACGGAGCAAAAGCACCGGGGCAAAGCAGCGCCGCGCTTCGCGGGCATAAGGCAAAAGCGGGCTTCACGAAAAGAGCCGCCGCGGCGACGCATTCCCGTATGGATTCGGCTCTAATTCTCCTGAAAGGTTACAAGCGGCCGCAGCCTGTGAAGCGCCTTTTTGATCAGCGGCTCCAGGCTTTCCAGCGCCGCCGTCTCTTCCCGCACCGTTTTGTCCAGCCGGGACAGCGCTTCCTGCTCCAGCCGCGCAAGCTCCCGTATCTCCCAACTGAGATCAGGCTTTTTTGTTTTGCATTTCTCACGAAGGATATGGATCATATCATACAGGTCCATGTGCCCCAAAACCCGTCCGGCACCCCATAAAAGCCGTTCCTTGGGCTGGTTCAGCACATAATCGGTAAAGTAATCATACACATCCCTGTCAAAATCGGCGGCGTAGCAATTGTTGTCGATCTGGCCCAGGCTTGACGCGGCACCCTTCACATCCCCGGCATGAAGCTGCCAGACGGCCCTGTGCAGCATTTCGGCGCTGCGCTGGTCGTGCTCGTGGGGAAAGATGGATACGTCGTGCCAGGTAAGCCGGACGAAGTGCCCCTCCAGATAGCAAAATACGGCAAGAAGCTGCCGCCGCGCTTCTTTGCATGCCGCATACAGCTTCCGGCCCCCAAAGCTGTCCTCCGCAAGCTCCAGGGCATAGCGGCGGTTTACTTCCTCTATCAGGGCGTACAATTCCTCCGCCTTTTGCACCGCTTTCCCAAGGGCGCAGCGAAAGGCGCCTTCCATTCTGGGCTGAAGCCGCTGGCAGGTTAACGTTTCCGATAGGGCATTGAGGCGCACGGTGTAATCCAGGGGCGGCAGGCAAAGCTGGTCAAAGGCCATCATCAGCCGCCCATAGAGCACATGGTGGTAATGGTATACCGTTTCATCGTAGGCATCGTCATTGTCAAACTGGGAATGGTACCTGGTTTCCATAAAGGTGCCGCCGCCAAACTCGTTCACCAGGGCGGGGATGCCCGCAATGGCCATGGAAAAGTCGTCCGACCAGGTCTGGGTTGGGCACACAACGCCGGAGCCCTTGGGATAGACGGCGCGTACCTTTTGCGGCAGCGCCCTCATTTGCCGCTTCAAAAAGCCCTTCAGTTCATATGCGCTGCGTATGAAATGCTTCTTTCCGTGGGCATGGGCGGGAAGCTCCAGGTTGATGTTTGCCACAGCTTTGCCCGCCCATTCGGGATGGAGGCGGAACACCTGGTTATACGCCCCCACCGACCAGTCGTACCTGGTGTTGACGGCGCCCCATTCCTCGGCGGCCATGGCACAGAAAACCAGCGTCCTGCGCGGCTTGTACCCGCTTGTAAGCACCGTGCGGGCAAGCCCCAGCATCAGCGCCACGGCTGTATTGTCGTCTTGAAAACCGGAAAAATAGGAGTCGTAATGGGCCGAAAGGATAACAAGGGAATCCGCCTCTTCACCGGTTATCTGCCCTACGATGTTATGGGAGAAAGTATTCTCAACCACCCGGGATTCTGCGTCCAGCTCTACCTGGGCGCTTTCCCCGAAGGGCAGGTCCAGCGCGGCCATAAGGTTCTTTGCATCCCGCTGGGACATCGACAGGGCTGGGGCATCCTTTGGACCGCAGATATCCTGGGCGTTGAGTGTTTTGGCATTTTCCTCGCCATAGCCGCTGCGCTGCACCGCCAGCACCGCCACCGCTCCGTGCAAACGAGCCTGATAGGCGGGATAGTTGATCCACCACTCGTCCCGCTGGTTGATGGTGATGAGGACCAGCTTGCCCTTCACATCCAGCTTTGCAAGCTCCCGGGCCGTGCCCTGACCGGCGTTTACCAGCGTAAACTGCTTCCTGCCCCCGGTATGCAGCTCCGTCTGGTAGCCCCCCAGTTCACAAACCTGCTCCTGCCCCGTTGCGTCCCGGTAAAAGAGCCTGGCGCGGATAAATTCCCAGCCGTCCACAGGAAACCTTTCCTTTTTCGGGTTCAGGCCGATGCGGGCCATTTCCTCAAAAAGCATATCGCCCGTCTCCGCCTCGGCGGGCGATCCCGCGCTGCGGTAGCCCAAAACAGGATTGGTCCGAAATTCTTCCATCCGCCTGGCCAGGCGGTAGGCATAGCCTACGTCCAGGCATCTGGAAAAATGCTGCCACTCAGGCTCCAGGGGTAAAATGGCGCGGCGCTTTTTGGCCATGATGGAAGGCCTCCTTTCCCGGGGGGAATCGATCAGGAGCGGGAGCATTCCTACGATGTCAGACTATGGTAGCACAACAAAAACAAGCCGTCAACGGGGAAAAGGCATACCCGCGCCGCCTGTTTCAAACGGGCGAAAGATAGCCGTAAACAAAGTTTTCAATGCCTTGCAAATATGGTACAATAAGCGTAGGCTGGCCATAGGCGGGCAGCCGGATACGGAGGTACGCGCATGACGCGGAAAAAAAGAAAGACGAAGATTGTCTGCACCCTGGGGCCGGCGGCGGTGATGGGCGACAACCTGCGCAGCATCATATTGGCGGGCATGGATGTGGCTCGGTTCAACTTTTCCCACGATACCCACGAAAATCATTTCAAGCGTTTTGAGCAGCTCAAGGCGCTCAGGGAAGAGCTGAACCTGCCCATTGCCACCATGCTGGACACCAAGGGCCCCGAAATCCGGCTGGGGGATTTTGCTTCGGAACGGGTCGTATTGAAGACAGGGCAGGAGTTCACCCTGACCACGCGGGATGAGCCGGGGGATGAGCGCCACGTGTCCATCACCTACAAGGACCTGCCCAGGGATATATCCGCCGGTGCCACGATCCTTATCGACGACGGGCTTGTGGAGCTGACGGTGCTGGGCGTATCCGGCGGGGACATCCGCTGCCGCGTGGAAAACGGCGGCACCATATCCAACAAAAAGGGCGTGAATGTTCCCAATGTCTCCCTCTCGATGCCTTTTTTAAGCAAAAAGGACAGGGAGGACATACTCTTTGGCATTGAGCACGGCTTTGATTTCGTGGCCGCCTCCTTCACCCGCTGCGCCAGGGATATACTGGAGATACGTGAAATTTTCAGCCGGGAAGGCTGCTCCACCATGAACATTATCGCCAAGATCGAAAACATGCAGGGCGTTCAAAACATCGACGAGATCATTGCCGTTTCCGACGGCATCATGGTGGCCAGGGGGGACATGGGTGTGGAGATTCCCCTGGAGGAAGTGCCCGTTTTGCAAAAGATGATCATCCGCAAGGTCTACTCCGCCGGAAAGCAGGTGATCACTGCCACCCAGATGCTGGATTCCATGATGAAAAACCCGCGCCCCACCAGGGCGGAAGCCACCGACGTGGCCAATGCCATCTATGACGGCACCAGCGCCATCATGCTTTCGGGGGAAACGGCGGCGGGGCTTTATCCCGTTGAATCGGTAAAAACCATGGCCCGCATCGCCATGCGGGCGGAGGCGGACATCAACTATATCAAACGGTTCAAGGAGCGGCCGGGGAATGAAAACCCTGATATAACGGGCGCCATTTCCCACGCCACCTGCACCTCCGCCCATGATTTGGGCGCGGCCGCCATCATCACCGTTACCAAATCCGGCCGCACCGCCCGCATGATTTCAAAATACCGGCCCAACTGCCCCATTCTGGGCTGCACGACATCGTCCTCCGTGTATAGGCAGCTTAACCTCTCCTGGGGCGTAACGCCTCTGCTCATCGGGGAGGAAAGCAATACCGACGAGCTTATCGAGCACGCCGTGGATACGGGGGAAAAGGCCGGGCTTTTGCGCGCCGGAGAACTGGTGGTCATCACCGCCGGGGTGCCGCTGGGCATATCGGGTACCACCAATCTGATGAAGGTACAGGTGGTAGGCCACATTCTTGTAACCGGGCTGGGGGCCACCAACAGGGCCGCCTGCGCCCAGCTGTGCGTTTGCCACAGCGAGCAGGAGGCTTTCGAAACCTTTCGGGATGGGGATATCCTGGTGATAGCGCAAACCAGCAATGCCCTTTTGCCCCTGGTGCGCAAAGCCTCCGGCCTTATCCTGGAGGAGGATAATTTGAGCGGCCACGGCGCCGTGGCCGGCATGAGCCTGGATATACCCGTGATCATCGGCGCGAAGGATGCCACGCAGATTTTGAAAAGCGGCTCCGTCGTCACGCTGGACGCTATCCGCGGTGTGGTGAGCTGCGACCCTGACAAGAAATAATGCTTGGGGCCGCCTTCCTGTTTTCCATCGGCATAGGCAATGGCGCGGGCCGGCAATCAACCGGCCCGCGCCATCCTTATGGATATCCTTTCCTTTTGCGCATATAGGATGAGTTGGGCGAATTGTCAGGCTGCCGGCAGCAGACAAAGGCATTTTCTCTGCCTGTCCCCATCCTTTGTGACCATATCCGTCCATAAAACAAAAAAGTATAGAAATCAGCAAATGAGCTATTGACAAGGATAGTTAGCGGTAGTAAACTATTGATGCGGTCGGAAGTTAGTTGTGCCTAACATCTGCGCAGTCCTTCCCGTATCGCAGGTTCCCTTGTTGGGCCCGGCCAGGGCCATTATCCCGGATTGCATTATAGCAAGGAGGAAGCGCCTATGCCTCTCACCATGGCCAATGCGGGTGTTCCCATTTCCATCAGTCAGGTGCATGGCAAGGATGATACAAGGCGTTTTCTGGAAAGCCTTGGCTTTGTATCCGGCGCCACCGTCACCATCGTTACCGAAATCGCCGGAAATCTGATTGTGAATGTCAAGGATACCAGGGTGGCTATCAGCAAAGCCATGGCCAGTAAAATTCATGTGGCGTAAGGAGGCTTTCCATGGAGGCGAAACCCCGTACACTGAAGGATGCCCGGATCGGCGAAACGGTTACCGTGCAAAAGCTGTTGGGCGAAGGCGCGGTCAAACGCCGTATTATGGATATGGGCATTACCAAGGGCACCCAAATCATGATCCGCAAGGTTGCTCCCCTGGGTGACCCCATTGAGGTAAACCTGCGCGGGTATGAACTCTCCATCCGCAAGTCCGAAGCCGAAAATATTTTGCTGGCGTAAGCGGCGGCTTTTTTTCAAGCCAAGCGTTAGCACATGCTAACTTCATGAAAGGACGTGATTCCCTTGGCCGAGATGAAAATCGCCCTGGCCGGAAACCCCAACAGCGGAAAAACGACCATGTTCAACGACCTGACGGGCTCCAGCCAATACGTGGGCAACTGGCCCGGCGTAACGGTGGAAAAGAAGGAAGGCCGGCTCAAAGGCCGCAAGAATGTACTGGTGCAGGATTTGCCCGGCATCTACTCCCTTTCGCCCTATACGCTGGAGGAAGTCGTCAGCCGGACATATATATTGGATGAAAAACCCAACGCGCTGCTAAACCTGGTGGATGCCAGCAACCTGGAGCGGAATCTTTACCTCACCACGCAGCTTTTGGAAACAGGCATCCCCATGGTCATCGCCCTGAACATGATGGACCTGGTGAACAAAAGGGGCGACAAAATCGACACCGCCAGGCTTTCCGCCGCATTGGGCTGCCCCGTGGTGGAAACCGCCGCGCTTAAGAGCCTAGGTTCCAAAGAGGCCGCGGAAAAGGCGCTGGATGTGGCAGTCCGGAATAGGCCGCAGGTGGTAATGCACCGCTTCAGCGGCGGTGTGGAGAAGGCGCTTGAAGAAATCACGGCGCTGCTGGGCGGCAAGGTGCCCCAGGAGCAGCTTCGCTTTTTTGCCATAAAAGCCTTTGAGCGTGACTCAAAGGCGCTGGAGCGGCTGAATCTATCCCAAAGCGAATCGGAAACGCTGGAAAGCATTATTGCCCGAGCAGAAGCAGAAGAGGATGACGACAGCGAGAGCATCATTACAAATCAGCGGTATTTGTTTATTGCCGGGCTGATGAAAAAAGTGCTTCAAAAGAAAAACGCGGGCAGCCTCTCCGGCAGCGACAAAATCGACCGGATCGTCACCAACCGCTGGCTTGCCCTTCCCATTTTTGCCGTAATCATGTGGCTTGTGTACTATATCTCCATCCAGACCATCGGCGCCATGGGCACCGACTGGGTGAACGACAGCCTGTTCGGCGAGATTGTTCCCAATGCCGTGGGCGGCTTCTTAACCTCCATCGGCACGGCGGAATGGCTGCAAATGCTTCTTCTGGACGGCATTATCGCCGGCGTGGGCGCCGTTCTCGGATTCCTGCCGCAGATGATGGTTCTTTTTCTTTGCCTTGCCGTTCTGGAAGACAGCGGGTATATGGCTCGTATCGCCTTCATTATGGACCGCATCTTCCGCAAGTTCGGCCTGTCCGGCAAATCCTTCATTCCCGTGCTTATCAGCACGGGCTGCGCTGTGCCCGGCATCATGGCCAGCCGCACCATTGAAAATGAAAAGGACAGGCGGATGACGGTGATCGTAACCTCCTTCATCCCATGCAGCGCAAAGCTGCCCATCATTGCCCTGATTGCCGGCGCCTTGTTCCCCGCGAATACCTGGGTTGGCCCCTCCGCCTACTTTCTGGGTATGCTGGCCATCATCGCATCCGGCATCATGCTCAAGAAAACGAAGCTGTTTGCGGGCGATCCGGCCCCCTTTGTCATGGAGCTTCCGGCTTATCACATGCCCAGGGCCAAAGGCCTGCTCATCCACATGTGGGACCGCAGCAAGCATTTTGTCATCAAGGCGGGCACCATCATCTTCGTGTCCAGCGCGGTCATCTGGTTCCTGTCCAACTTCAGCTTCCGCTTAGAAATGGTGGAGCAGGAAAACAGCATTCTTGCCGCTCTGGGCGGCTTGATCGCCCCTGTATTCTCCCCGCTGGGCTTTGGTGACTGGAAATCAGCCGTGGCCACGCTGGTTGGCCTCACCGCCAAGGAAAACGTGGTGGGCACCTTCGGCATACTGTACGGCGCGGCCGAGGT
>JAEWNM010000174.1 GCA_023392755.1 Bacillota bacterium | reverse complement strand
GGGTTTCCACATCACATTGCCCGTACAATTCAGAAATTTCCCCGGAAAGGCTTTCCGCATCCTCCTTGGGGGTATCCTTGCCATAATAAATGGTAATCAGCTCATCCGAATCCGTCACCAGCGCCTCCATCAGTTCCATGGCCACCTGATGGACACTCTTGCCGGAACAATGGATTTTGCCGTTGAACATGCCGATAATGTCGCCTTCCTTGATATGCAGCGCCTCGTATTCGGTGTCACGCACGGCAAAGGTGATGGTGCCCGTCTTTACCCTTTGGGACGCCGCCCCCATACGCCTGACATTTTCCGCGCTGTCCAGTTCCGGCTGGAACGCCACGGCGGCCGCAATGCCCATCGCCACATTCTTCGTGGGGATCACATGCACTTCCTTGTCAGCCAGCTGAGCAGCCTGCTCAGCCGCCAGGATCACGTTGCCGTTGTTGGGGAAAATGAAAACACAATGGGCATTGACTTTGTTGACCGCCGCCAGCACATCCTCAATGCTGGGGTTCATGGTCTGACCGCCGTCTACGATTGCGTCAACCGTAAGGTCGCGGAAAATTTGGGAAAAGCCGTCCCCCAGCGATACGGCCACCATGCCGTAATCCTTGGGCGGCTGTGCTTTTTGCTCCTCCATTTTTTTCTGCCGTTCACGGCGCTGCTCGACCATGTTCTCAATTTTCAGGTTCACCAATTCGCCAAGCGTAAGGCCGTATTGCAAGGCCTTACCCGGATCGTTGGTATGTACGTGGACCTTTACCAGATTCAAGTCACCCACCACAAGCACGCAATCGCCGATGCGGTTGAGCCTGCGGCGGAAAGTGTCTATATCACTGTCCTGCACTGCGGGCAGCAAGTTCTGAATCAAAAACTCGGTGCAGTAAGCAAACTTGATGTCTTCCAAAGCGTCGTGGTCGTCCTCAAAGGTGGCGTTGCCGCCGGCATGGAAATCGATATCCGCCGCTTCGATCTGCTCGCCGCGAAGGGCGGCCGCATATCCGGCATAAATCAAAAGCAGCCCGCGCCCGCCGGCATCCACCACGCCGGCCTGCTTGAGCACGGGCAGCATGTCGGGCGTGCGGCGCAAGATGGCGTCGCCGCTGGTCAATATCACGTTCATGAGGCCGTCAAAATCATCGGGAGCAAGCTGAACCTGGCGTATGGCATCTTCCGCCACTACCCGCGCCACGGTGAGGATGGTGCCCTCCTTGGGCTTCATCATCGCTTTGTAAGCCGTGTCCGCACCGCTTTTCAGCGCCTGGGCAAATATGACCGGGGTAATTCTGTCCACGCCCTCCAGCGCCTTGGCAAAGCCGCGATACAGCTGGGAGGTAATCACGCCGGAATTGCCGCGGGCGCCTTTTAGCGCGCCTTTGGCCAGCGCCTCGGCAGCCTCCCCGGCCGACAGATGCTCTTTCCCATTCAGTTCCCGGATGGCCGACATCATCGTGAGGGACATGTTGGTGCCCGTATCCCCGTCCGGAACGGGAAATACGTTCAGCGCATCCACAGCCTCCCGGTTTTTCTCCAGTAGCGAAGCCCCGGCCGTGACCATGTCACGAAGCAGCAGGCCATCAATATTCTTTGCCTGAATCAAGGGTTTATCCTCCCGTCGGGTGGCTTTATTAGATGCGAATTCCTTCCACCGAAATATTGACGCGGCGCACAGTTACGCCGGTCATGCTTTCCAGCTTGTATTTCACCGTTTCGACAATGGTCTTGCAGACTTCCGCCACGGAAATGCCATATTCCACGATGATGAAAAGATCCACATCCAACATGTCATCCACCAGGCGCAACTGAACACCCTTTGTAAGGTTCTCCCGTCCCAGCCACTCCACCAAGCCGTCCTTGGCCCGCTTGCTGGACATGGCTACGATACCGTAGCATTCCAGCGCCGCATAGCCCACGACCTTGAGCATGACATCCTCGGTGATATAAATCGTGCCGATGTCATTCTTTATTTTGCATTCCATCATCCTTGCCTCCTTAGGGCAGCAATTGCCGCGTGTCCGCCATAAAACCAGCAGGTACTTGCTCGCATATGGATATGCTTTTCCACGGCAAAGCCGCCCGGAAAGCTTCCCCCCTGCAAGGTCAAATCCTAGTATACAGGATTTTAGCCCAAACCGCAACTGGTATTGTTGGCTGCGACAAGCTGCGCGCCATGAAAGCCTGTAAGGAAAACCATGAAAGCAGGCGGGCCTGTGATCCCGCCGGGATTAAAACAGGCTGTACGCAAAGGCTTACAGGTCGTCGACCAGTGCGGTGCTCTTGGCATAGGCCGTGCTCCGGGCTTCGAAAAAATCGGTTTTCACCATGTTGGCATTTGCATATTGGCTGACCCAGGCCATGGACTTGGGTTCCCGCTCAAAGCCGTCAAACAGCGGCTCAAAGCCCAGGCCCAGACAGCGCAGATTGCCCAGGTACTTGATGTAATCGGTCACCATGGCGCCTGTCAGACCGGGGATGGAGTCTCCGATCACGTATTTCCCCCAGGCAATCTCCTGGCGCACGCCCTCCAATACCATCTCCCGCAAATAAGCGGTGCGCTCCTTGGAAAACAGCTCCGGCTGCTCCTTTTTCAGTTCCAGCAAAATATTGCGGAACAGCCACAGATGGGTGTTTTCATCCCGGTTGATATAGCGAATCTCCTGCACGGAACCGGGCATTTTCCCGCTGCGGCCCAGATTGTAAAAAAACATGAAGCCGCTGTAGAAATAAATGCCCTCCAGGATGTAGTTGGCCACCAGTACCTTCAAAAGCGTAAAATCATCCTTGTCGGTTTGAAAATCATTGTACAGATTTCCGATGAAGGTATTGCGCCGCAAAAGATGCCCATCGGTTTTCCATTGGTACAGGATGTCGTTTCTCTGGTCCGGGCTGCATATGCTGTCCAGCATGTAGCTGTAGCTCTGGCTGTGCACGCACTCCTGAAAGCTTTGAATGGTCAAACAAAGGTTTACCTCGTTGGCGGTGACGTATTCGCCGATGGCAGGCAGGTTGGCCGTTTGAATGGAGTCCAGAAAAATCAAAAAGCTCAGTATCTTGTTATAGGCGCTGCGCTCCGCCGGTTCCAGCGCGGGATAATCCTTCACATCGGGACTCAGGTTGATTTCTTCGG